>CAVDVT010000329.1:844-2482 GCA_963612415.1 bacterium
AGGGCTTTGCCCAGAAGATCCATGTAGAGGCCAGCCGGATGATCCAGCTGGTCAACGATATCCTGCAGCTGTCGCATCTGGACAGTGTGGACGAGACCCACGCCCAGCCAGCAATGGAAGTGGTCGATCTTCTGGACGTTGCCAAGGAATGCGTGGAACGTCAGAAACTGAATGCCCAGCGCTCTTTCCTCTCCCTGACCTATCTGGGCGAGAGCGCTCTGGTACTTGGTGACCGTGGCCAGCTGGATGAGCTATGCCAGAACCTGTGCGATAACGCACTGCGTTACAACCGTCCCGGCGGAAAGGTCCAGCTTATCACGGCCTGCACACGGGATGGCCACTGTACCTTGACGGTCAAGGACAATGGCATCGGCATCCCGAAAGAAGCACAGTCCAGCGTGTTTGAGCGGTTCTATCGGGTGGATAAAAGCCGGAGCAAAGCCACCGGCGGCACCGGACTGGGGCTTGCCATTGTCAAACACATTGCCCGCATCCACAATGCCCGCATCAAGCTGGAAAGCGAAGTGAATGTGGGTACCACGATCACCGTGATTTTTGAAACTGCGCATTAGAACTGCAAAAAGCAAACGTCTGCCTGCACCTGTGGGCAGGCGTTTTTTGTTGTCAGAATTTCTCCTGTCATTCCCTGTTCCAGTGCCTGTACTGCACCCAGCGAAAGCAGGTCAGATCCTGCGTTCCAGCAGTGCTGAATGGTCTGAACACAAAGCGTTTCCAGCTGTTCACACGCAGCCTGTGTTACCGGGTGGGTCCCGGCTTTGCGCTGGCCGGTCAGGATCACGGAAAAGCCATTCCCTTCCGCCTTCACAGAGACAACACACCGCCGGAAGGTGACATTTCCCCCTTCCAGTTCAAAGGTCATCTCCCCCTTTTTCCCCTGCAAAAGCTGTGCCATCTGTGTTTCTTCTTCGTTCAGCCAGACACGGCCCTGCTCTGTGAGGAGAAGCCCCTTTCCGGAAGTCTCAACAGCCGTTTCGGTCTGTTCCAGAACGGGAAGGATCAGAGGATTCCGGCTTTCGTACAGGTGCGGTGCGTTTGGCGCAGTGCGTTTGATCTCCTGCAGGAGCTGCTCTGGAAGCTGTTCGTTTTCTTCCAGCGCAAACTCCAGATCTTCGCATGAGAAGTCCATTTCCAGGACTTGCGCAGAAAGCCCGTTTACCGGCACTTCCTGTAAAACCCCTGCCATCTGGCGCAGGTCTGCCAGAGAGCTTTCTCTTGCAATCAAAAGATATTCACACAGCCGATAATCGGCCCGCCGCGGCAGCGTATTTTCCGCCTCTGTCAGGGCCTGTTCCAGTGTGGTTCCCCGTGCAGCACACAGCCGGACGATGGCAGCAGCGTCAGAAGCGTCTGCGGCAGCTTCCGGGAACTGATAAAGCAGGCCGACTGTCCATGCCTGCTTTTCTGCAGTTGGCGGCTCCAGCAGCAGCGCACGGACAATGCTTTTTTCGGTGTTTTCAGCCCGAAGGAACAGTCCACACCACAGTACCAGAAGCCCTGCTGCCAGCCACCGGAGTGTCCGGGCCCTCATGCAGCGTTCTCCGCAGGCAATGTCTGCGTCTGAACACGGACACACAGCTGCCGGATCACCTGCACCAGAAAGCAGACCCGGAACAGTGC
>CAVDVT010000330.1:0-2482 GCA_963612415.1 bacterium
GGCCTGCGGTTTGTTGGAAGCTGCCAAGTATGTGGACGCCGACGAAGCCGCCGCTTACACCAAGCTGGCCGCCCAGATGCTGGGCAGCGTGGCGGAACATTACGCCGTCAAGAACGGCCCGCAGGGCATTGGCCTGGTGCGCCACGGCACCTACAGCAAAAAGAGCCCCTACAACACCTGCACCCCTGAGGGTGTGGACGAATGCACCAGCTGGGGCGATTATTTCTACATGGAGGCGCTGACCCGCCTGACCAAAGACTGGGAGATGTACTGGTGATGAACTTACAGACAAAAGCGGATTTTACCGCACTGATGCACACGTTCCTTGACCCGCTCAAGGCACACTACTCGGCAGGTGGCGCCCGGCTGCATCTGGGCGAAACGGGCGTCACTTACGATCAGAACGCCATTGAGCTGGAAGCCTTCAGCCGCCCGCTGTGGGCGCTGGTGCCCTTCTGGGTGGGCGGCGGCTCGGACCCGGAATTTGAGGCCATTTACCGCAGGGGCCTTGCTTCCGGCTCCGACCCTGCAAACCCCGAATACTGGGGCAGATGCAAAGATTATGACCAGTGTTTTGTGGAGATGGCCGCCATTGCCTGCGGCATCCTGACTGCCCCGGAAAAGGTATGGGAGCCGCTTACGGACACCGAAAAGCAGAACCTTGCCGCATGGCTGGGCCAGATCAACGAACACACCATCCCGGACTGCAACTGGCAGTTCTTCCGCATCCTTGTAAACCTTGCTCTCAAGAGTACCGGCATGCCCTACAGCCCGGAGCTGCTGGAAGACGGCCTTGCAAAGATCGACAGCTACTACAGCGGCGACGGCTGGTCCACCGACGGTGCCTCGGTGCAGAAGGATTACTACATTCCCTGGGCCATCCAGTATTACGGCCTGCTCTACTCCCGCTTTGCCGCCAAGACCGACCCGGTGCGCTGTGCGCTGTACCGCGCCCGGGCAGAGCTGTTTGGCCGACAGTTCGTCTACTGGTTCGATGCCAACGGTGCGGCCCTGCCCTTTGGCCGCAGCCTTTCCTACCGGTTTGCGCAGAACTGCTTCTGGGCGGCCTGCATCTGGGCCGGGCTGGAACCGCTGCCCCTGCCCGTGATGAAGGGCCTCATTGTGCGCAACTTCAACTGGTGGCTGGAGCAGAAGATGTTTGACCGCGACGGCATCCTGACCATTGGCTACTGCTACCCGCAGATGTACATGGCCGAGCGCTACAACGCCCCCGGCAGCCCCTATTGGGGCATGAAGTGCTTTTTGCTGCTGGCCCTGCCGGACGATCACCCGTTCTGGGCCGCCGAAGCCGCCCCCCTGCCTGCTCTGGACAGCCTGAAGCCCCTGCCCTATGCCAATATGCTGGTGCAGCGGCGGGCAGGCCGGGTGACCGCCTATGCCGCCGGTGTCAACGAGGGCCACGGCCACGGTCAGTTCCCGGAAAAGTACGCCAAGTTTGCCTATGACACCCGCTTTGGCTTCTGCGCTTCCCGCAGCCGGGAGGTGCTGTATCAGGCCGCACCGGACAGCATGCTGGCCTTTGTCATCGACGACAACGTGTTTGTGCGCAAGGTGAGCAAAAGCTGGAAGGTGAAAGCCGGTTCCGTGACCGCCCAGTGGTCGCCCTTCCCCGGCATTGAAGTGACCACCACCATCACGCCCACCGCCACTGGCCACCGCCGCCATCATGAGATCGACAGCAGCTTTGATTGCGATGCCTACGACTGCGGCTTTGCCGTGCCCAATTTTGCACCAGGCTATGCTGAAAGCGTGGAAAACGACACCGCCGAAGCCCATTGTGACACCCTGCGCTGTGCGGTGCGCGGCAAGGGCGAACCCACAGTCATTGGCTGCGACCCCAACACCAGCCTCTACTTCACCAATGTCCATCTGCCCGCCGTGAAGTACCATATCCCCAAAGGACACACCACGCTGGATACGGAGGTCTCTGACGCCGCAGAATAACGAGATCTTTCAGAAAAACAGTCGTTTTTGTGCGGCTGTTTTTCGTTCTCCCTGTGCTATAATAAGGCTGAATCCACCCCACATTTTGCTGAGAGGTAACTGCTATGCCTTTGATCGAACCCATCACGCCCGCCCTGCTGGCCGACCCGGAAATTTTCCAGCAGAACCGCCTGCCCGCCCACGCCCATTTTGTCGACCAGACCAGCCCCGAAATGCCGCTGACCGTTTCTCTGGACGGCGAATGGAATTTCCGCTATGCGGAAAATCTGACCGCCCCGTTTTCCGATTGGGGCACCATCACGGTGCCCGGCCTCATCCAGCTGCAGAGCCTGAAAAAGCCCGGCCAGCCCTACGGTGCGCCCCACTACGTCAACACCCAGTACCCCTGGGACGGCCACGAGGAAATTCATCCCGGTCAGATTCCGCAGGAGTACAACCCCATCGGGGAGTATCAGCGCAGCTTTCAGCTGCCGGAAAACTGGGCCAGCTGCTACCTCCGCCTGAACGGGGCCGACAG
>CAVDVT010000331.1:0-2446 GCA_963612415.1 bacterium
GTCTATTCCGTACTCAGCCCCGAAGGCTTTGCCAGCATTCTGTGGAAGGATGCCTCCCGCAGCGGCGAAGCCTGTGAGATGATGAAGCTGACGGCGCAGGATCTGTATCAGGACGGTATTGTAGAAGAAGTGATCCCGGAGCCGGTGGGCGGTGCCCAGCGCAGCCACGCAGTCCTGTTCGAGCGGCTGGATGCGGCCCTGCGCACTCACCTGAAAGAGCTGTGCCGCATGAGCGGCCGGCAGCTGGCCGACCAGCGCTACAAAAAATACCGCCAGATCGGAGAAACGAGGAACGCATGAAGGGTTTACAGCTGATTTCTACCGGCGGCGCCCTGCCCGGCCGGACGGTCACGAACGAAGACCTGAGCCGCATGGTGGACACCAGCGACGAGTGGATCACCAGCCGCACCGGCATTCGTACCCGGCACTGGTGTACGGAAGATGAATCCGCCGCCACGCTGGCAATTGCCGCTGCAAAGCAGGCGCTGCAGCGCAGCGGCCTTGCCCCTGCGGATATTGCCTGCTGTGTGTGCGCCACCCTGTCTGCGCCCGATGCGACCCCCAGCGTGGCCTGTCAGGTGCAGGCGGCGCTGGGCCTGCCCGAAGACCGACCCGCGCTGGATATCAACGCGGCCTGTTCCGGTTTTCTCTACGGCATGGGGGTGGCACGGGGAATGCTGGCGACTCTGGGCGGGCAGTACGCCCTGGTCATCGGGTGCGAAGCCCTTTCCCGTCTGATGGACCCTGCCGACCGCGCCACCTGCGTGCTGTTTGGCGACGGCGCCGGTGCCGCGATCTTCCGGCTGGCGGATACACCCTTCGCGCTGACACTGGGCGCACGGGGCAGTGACGTCCTCCATGCAGGCGGGCCAGACCGGAACGGTTCCGCGCCTATCACCATGGACGGCAGGGCCGTGTTCCGCTTTGCGGTGGATGCGCTGCCCAGATGTTTGCACACGGTGTTGGATGAGACGCACCTGACCCTCGAAGATCTTTCGTGGGTGGTCTGCCATCAGGCCAACAGCCGCATCATCGACCACTGCGTCAGGGCGATGCAGGCCGACCCGGCAAAGTTCTATAAGAACATGGATCGCCACGGCAACACCAGTGCCGCCAGCATCCCGACAGCGCTCAATGAGCTGGCCGAAAGCGGCCTGCTGACCCCGGGCAGGCCGGTGGCCTGCATCGGCTTTGGCGGCGGGCTGACCTGGGGCGGGGCAGTATTTACGTATAAAGGATAAGTTATGAAACTTCTGAACGAGATTTTAGGTACAAAATATCCCATCATTCAGGGCGGCATGGCCAACATTGCCACGGGTGAGTTTGCCGCCGCCTGTTCCAATGCAGGTGCGCTGGGCATCATCGGCGCGGGCGGCATGAACGCCGATGCCCTGCGCCAGAACATCCGCCGGGCAAAACAGCTGACCGACAAACCCTTTGGCGTGAACATCATGCTCATGCACCCGCAGGCGGATGAATTTGCAAAGATCGTTGTGGAAGAAGGCGTACAGGTGGTCACCACCGGTGCAGGCAACCCGGGCAAATATGTGCCCACATGGAAAGCTGCGGGCATCAAGGTGATCCCCGTGGTGGCCGCGGCCGTGCTGGCAAAGCATCTGGAACCGCTGGGCATTGACGCCGTGATTGCCGAGGGTACCGAGAGCGGAGGACATGTGGGCGAGATGGCCACCATGGCGCTGGTGCCCCAGGTGGTGGATGCCGTAAGCATCCCTGTTATTGCGGCAGGCGGCATTGCGGATGGACGTCAGCTGGCGGCAGCGCTGGCTCTGGGTGCCTGCGGCGTGCAGGTGGGCACCTGCCTGCTGGTGAGCGAGGAGTGCCCCATCCACGAAAATTATAAGGCCGCCCTGCTCAAGGCCAAGGACAGCGACACCATCGTGACCGGCCGCATAGGCGGTTCACCGGTCCGGGTGCTGAAAAACCGCATGAGCCGTGAGTATGTCCGGCAGGAAAAGGCCGGAGCCGACAAGATGGAGCTGGAAAAATACACGCTGGGCAGCCTGCGCCGGGCTGTATTTGAGGGCGACACTGTTACCGGCAACCTGATGGCAGGTCAGGTGGCGGGCATGCTGCACGAGGTGCGCCCGGTGGCCGACATTCTGGCGGACCTGTGGAACGGCGGGAGGCAGCGCATTGTCGCGCTGAACGCCGAATGCTGACCCTTGGCAGAAAGTCCCTGTCGGTGCCCATCCTGCAGGGCGGCATGGGCGTGGGTGTTTCGCTGGGCAGTCTGGCCGGGGCCGTGGCAGCCTGCGGCGGTATGGGGTGCATCTCCACCGCCGATGCAGGCTACCGGGAGCCGGACTTTGCCCGCGACCCGGTCGCCGCCAATCACCGCGCCCTTGCGGCAGAGATCCAAAAGGCAAAAGTCATTGCAAAGGGCGTGGGCATGGTGGCCATCAATGCCATGGTGGCCACGCAGGAC
>CAVDVT010000332.1:0-2436 GCA_963612415.1 bacterium
TTTCAAAGAAAGCGATTTTGAGTATCTGCGGGGAAAAATACAGGTTCTCCTTCCGGAAAAAGACATTTTCAAAAAAGAAGATCAGGACCGTCTGGCAGATCTGTTTGGAAAACTGGATGCAGAAATTCTCAGTGTTCCGGGTGGGCATGTAGGATTCATCGTTCAGGCAGAGTGCTATATTGATTTGATGGAAAAGTTCTTGAGGAAAAGCGTGATCTGACAAACCGGTTCCCGTTTGCTGCGTTCCGCTTCAAAAACCGTTGTCGTTTGACAACGGTTTTTGTTTTGCGGAAAATTGGAAACGTGAACAGGGTGGTCTTTTGGCAGACAGTATGGTATACTCGGCTCAACAGACTGGAACTTGCAGATGCGGAGAAGCACAGAATGATGGTTGACAAACGGTATTATGAAAAACTTGGCGGTTTTTCTTATGTCCTGGATGAACTGAGAAAAAGGATCGGCAGGCAGCAGACGGACATTTTGCTCGAAGATGCGGCAGACCTTTGCAACGAATTATGTGACAGGTATCGGGGGCTGTCCAAAAAAGAACGGATCCATACCGAGCAGATGATCTTCCCACGCGCAGCGTTTTATCTGCAGATGATCCGGTATATCCCGCGGGAAGAAGCCATAAGCCTGATAGAAGAAGCGGTAAGGATCGGCGTAGAGCCGGATCGGAAACGTCTGAATGCTGTGACCTGGATCCCGTTTGTCCGGCCTCTTTTCTTTAAGATCTTCCCGAAGATGATCGCCGTTATGTTCAACGAAGAAGTGGGGTTCAGAACGGCAGAATTGGAAGCGGATGCCAGACATTACCGGGCAGATGTTCTGCAGTGCCCCTATATGAAGTATTGCGAATTGCTGGGCTGCAGGGAATTGACTGCTACCTTCTGTTTGAGCGATGACCGTGTCTTTGGGAATATGTCCGGCATCACCTTCCAGCGGCAGGGCACGATCGGGCGCGGCAGTGATAAATGCGATTTTTATTTTTACAGGAATGCGTAGCTGCTGGAAGCTGTTGGCAGGCACTGATTCCATGCTATAATAGGGAAAGAATACGATTTACAGGAGAAAGGGGTAAAACCTTTGATAACACATTGGATCGAAACCGTATACAGCCTGCTCTGGGGGGATCTGTTTGTCCTGCCGGTAGGTGGAGGCGTGGGCATCTCGCTGATGGTGATCCTGCTTCTGACGGCGGGGGTGTTCTTCACCCTGCGCACCCGCCTGCTGCCGGTGCGGTTGTTCCGGGATATGATCGCAGCAGTCTGTGAGAAAAACCAGAGCAAGGACAGTCTGTCCTCCTTCCAGACCCTGATCGTTTCCACGGCCACCCGGGTGGGCATGGGCAATCTGGTGGGCGTTGTGGCTGCCGTGTCGGCAGGCGGTGCCGGCGCGGTGTTCTGGATGTGGGTCACAGCGCTGCTGGGCGCATCCACATCCTTCGTGGAGTCCACGCTGGCCCAGAAATACAAGCAGCCGGACCCGCTTTATGGCGGCCAGCGCGGCGGCCCGGCTTACTATATCCATGTACTGGCAGAGCGCAGGCGCGGCCGGAGGCTGCGCCGCTCGGTGATCGCGGTGCTGTTTGCAGTGTCAGGGCTGATCTGCTGGTGCGGCATCAGTCAGGTCATCAGCAATTCGGTCAGCTCGGCATTTGAAAATGCCTTCTCCGTTCCGCCCATCGTCACAACGGTGGCGCTGGTGGCAGTCTCGGCGGTCATTGTTCTGCGGAAGGATGCCACGGTGAAAAGTCTGGATGTCATCGTGCCCGTTATGGCGGGCTGCTATTTTGTGATGACGGTCTTTATCATCCTTCTCAATTTCCGCCAGCTCCCGGCGGTGCTGGGCCGGATCTTCTCAGAAGCATTCGGCTTCCGGCAGGCAGCAGCGGGCGGTTTTGGCGCCGTGCTGATGAACGGCATCAAGCGCGGCCTGTTCTCCAATGAGGCGGGCAGCGGTTCAGCCCCCTGCGCGGCAGCGGCTGCCTCCTGCGATGACCCGGTGAAGATGGGATTCGTGCAGGCATTGGGAGTCCTGATCGATACGGTCGTCATTTGCAGCTGCACCGCCTTTGTGATGCTGCTGGCACCCCAGAGCGTTACGGCAGGCCGCACCGGCATGGATCTGCTTCAGGCGGCGGCCCAGTACCATCTGGGCAGTTTTGGAGTGGTGTTCATTGCCGTTACACTGGCATTGTTCAGTTTTTCCACCTTCATCGGCATCCTGTTCTACGCCCGCTCCAACGTGGCGTACCTGTTTGGCGACCGCTGGTTCTGGCAGACGGCTTACAAGGTGCTGGCACTTGCCATGCTGCTGGTGGGAGGCCTGCAGGCTTACACCGTGGTGTGGGACCTGGGCGATGTGGGCATCGGCCTGATGACCATCTTCAACCTGATCGCACTCTATCCCATGTCCGGAGAGGCGCTGGAAGCG
>CAVDVT010000333.1:0-2418 GCA_963612415.1 bacterium
CCATTCTACCATGGCGGGGTCCTGATGGGAGAAGAAGGAACTTGCGGCCTTGTCCAGTGCGGCAATGCGGGCCATCTCCTCGTCGGTCAGGGCAAAGTCGAATACGTTGAAGTTTTCGGCCATCCGCTCCTTGTGGGTGGATTTGGGAATCACGACAACGCCGCGCTGCAGATGCCACCGCAGCATGACCTGTGCGGTACTCTTGCCATGGGCGGCGGCGATCTCTGCCAGAACGGGATCTTTGAACAGGCCGCCGCGGCCCTCTCCAAAGGGGGCCCAGGCTTCGATCTGGACATTGTACTTCTCCATCCACTTCATGGCCTCGGCCTGCTGGTTATAGGGGTGCGTCTCCACCTGATTCACCATGGGGCGGATGCGGTTGAAGTTGCAGAACTCCACCATCCGGTCGGGGTAAAAGTTGGAAATGCCAATGGCGCGGATGGTCCCAGCCTCATACAGCTTTTCCAGAGCCCGCCATGCACCGTAGGCGTCGCCAAAGGGCTGGTGCAGCAGAACCAGGTCCAGATAATCTGTGCCCAGCTTCTTCATGGAGTCATAGACCGACTGCTCGGTGTTGGCCTCGCCATAGTGTTCCAGCCAGACTTTGGTGGTCAGGAAGATCTCACTGCGGGGGACGCCGGACTTTTTGATAGCGGAGCCCACCTGCTCCTCATTGAAGTAAGACTGTGCTGTGTCCAGAGAGCGGTAGCCGACGCTCAGTGCGTCCAGCACACAGCGTTCACATTCGTCCTGGGTCACCTGATAGACGCCGTAACCCAGCTGGGGCATTTTGACCCCGTTGCTCAACGTAACAAATTGCATCGATATACCTCATTTCTCTTGCAGGGTGTGTCGTTTGATGCTATTATAAAACCCGGTAGCTGCTACCGGTCAAGAGGAAAAAGAAAGATTTTCAGGAGGCGGATAAAATGCTGTATACCATGAAGCAGGTCTGTGAGCAGACGGGCATGAGCTACGAGACCCTGAAGCTTTACTGCAAAGAGGGACTGATCCGTGACGTGAAGCGGGACAAAAACAATTACCGGATGTTTGACGAAAAGCATATCGGGTGGATCAAAAGTCTGAACTGCCTGCGCCGCTGTGGAATGAGCCATGCCGAGATGAAGCAGTACACGGAACTTTGTCTGAAAGGCCCGGCCAGCATCCGGGAGCGGCAGGAGATGCTGGAAGAAAAAAGAAAAGCCCTGCTTCAGATGCAGGCGGAAATTCAGGATTCCATCGACTACATTGATTGGAAGCAGGGAATGTATCAGGATATTCTGGAGGGGAAGCGCCCCTATATCAGCAATCTGATCCGATGATCAGAGCGCAAGGCTGTCCAGCACGGCGTTGACCACATCCAGGCTCACCTGACCGGGGGCGCTGGCCGTGCCGGGGTTGGCAAAGGTCATGGCGGAGCCAAAGGCCTCGCCGCACAGGCGGCTCACAGCACCCAGCGGCCCCATGCTCATGGTAATGACAGGAGTCTCCGGGTGGTGGTCGGCCATTTCGGCGGTGGCGGCCAGCAGTTCCAGTACATCGGTGCGGTTCTGGGGCATTACAGCCAGCTTGGGCAGGTCGGCGCCGGCCTGCTGCATCCGGACCATCCGGGCAGCAAGCTCTGCCCGGGGCGGTGTTTTCTGGAAGTCGTGGCTGGAACAGATCACTTTCACCCCGGCGGTGTGGGCATCCTGGATCAGAGCGGAAAGGCTTGAACCGGCGGTGAAGAACTCAATGTCGATCAGGTCGGCACAATCGGTATCCAGAAGGGTGCGGAGATAAGCAGGGTAGCCTTCTGAATCGATGGCGGCGCTGCCGCCCTCCCCTTTTGTGCGCAGGGTCACAAGGAGGAGCTGGTCCTTCAGAACCGTGCGCAGCTTTGCAAGGCAGCGGACGACGGAACGGAGGTCGCTCCAGGATCCGAACAGATCGACCCGCCATTCCACACAATCCGCCTGCAAGGTGGAAAACTCCGCCGCCTTTTGGAGGACAGCCGCTTCGGTCTGCTCCACAATGGGCAGGATGACTTTGGGGCGGCCCTCGCCAATGCGGCAGCCGCGCACAGTAACACAGGACATGATAGTTCTCCTTTATTCTATTGATGGAAGTATGGCTACATAATACGTTGTGTGTGCGCACTTGTCAAGAAAACACACCTATATAATAAGAAAGGCTCTGCCCGCCGCGCCTGCCTCTGGCAGGGGCGGCGCTGTTTTAGCCTGCCCGTCAGATGGATCTGCCGATAGAAGGAGTGCGTTGTATCCATGCCAACGGAAGGTGAAGTTCAAGGCAAAAAACTAGTCAAAAGGTCAAAGCTCGAAAAAAGAGCTAAAAAAGTGAAAAAAGGGGTTGCCAAACGGAGCGGGATGTGGTATTATACTCAAGCGCCAAGGGCCGCCGGAAAGAATGACTTCTGGA
>CAVDVT010000334.1:0-2393 GCA_963612415.1 bacterium
ACAATGCCCCTTGCGCTGGAACTGTTTGGCAAAAGTCAGCCGGGTCGGTTTTTTGCCGGGCCCACGCTGGCGCTGGATGTGGGCGGCAGCACGGCCTGGCTTGCAGGCCATGCAAACCCCGATGAACTGGCCAGCTTTCTGGCGTTCTGCGGCTGCAGAGCCGTAGTGCTGGACGAGGCCGAATGTCCGCCGCCCACAGGCTGGCAGCGGGCAAAAACACATTCGGTCTTCGGCCTTGCGCCCGGGCAGCAGCTGCCGGAACCGGCGGCAGACGACGCGCTGTGGCAGAGCCTGCAGTTTACGGCCGAGCCTGCAGCGGGCCCGGTGGCAGATTTTCTGTTCCCGGACCGTCCTGCCCGACGGGATGACTTTTACTCCGAGCTGTGTACCAAACGCACCCGGGGCAAAGCGGTGGTCTGGGCGCTGGAACAGGGAAGTGCCATTGCCTGCACGGTGGGGGCCTATTCGCTGGGAAATGAGCAGGCTTATATGGCCTGCGGGGAGACCGCAGAGCCCCTGCGGGGCCGCGGCATTGGCGGCAGGCTTATTGTGCAGCTGGCCAACCACCTTTCGGCTCAGGGCGTCCAGCCCCTTTTTCTCTGCTCCCCGGAGCGGGTACACTTTTATACCCGCCTTGGCTTTGAAAAGCTGGGAGAATATGCCCGATATGAAATAAAATAATTAAGGAACCAAAATGTCAATCTTAAATCATTTCTTCGATTACAAACCCGAAGTTCTGGCCCTGGATGAAAAGGCTATGGAGCTTTGCCAGCCCTATTTCCGCCATATGGAGGAGATCCGGGATTTCAACCAGCTGAAGATGCTCAAGGCTTTTGCAGATACCCAGATGTCCTCTACCGATATGCTGGGCACCACCGGCTACGGCCTGTGGGATACCGGCCGTGCAAAGCTGGAGCAGATCTTTGCCGAGGTGATGGGCGCAGAAGATGCTCTGGTGCGCAGCCAGTTCCAGAGCGGCACCCATACGCTGGCGGTGGCCCTGTTCGGCCTGCTGCGGGCAGGGGACACCCTGCTGGCTGCTACCGGCCGCCCTTACGATACGCTGGAAGGCGTCATTGGTCTGGATGGCAAGGGCAAGGGCACCGGCACCCTGATGGATTACGGCATCCGGTACGACGAAGCTCCCCTCAAGGCCGACTTCACCCCGGACTATGACCTCATTGCCCAGAAGGCTCCGGGCGCCAAGGTCTGCCATATCCAGCGCAGCCGCGGTTACCTGCAGCGCAATGCCTTTGATCTGGACACCATCAAAAAGGTGGCCGATACTGCCCGTGCCGCAAACCCGGAGATCATCATCTTTGTGGACAATTGCTACGGCGAGTTCACCCAGACGCAGGAGCCCTGCCAGGTGGGTGCGGACCTTGTGGTGGGCAGCCTGATCAAGAACCCCGGCGGCGGCATTGCACCCACCGGCGGCTACATTGCGGGCCGGAAAGACCTTGTGGAGCTGTGCGCCTACCGCCTGAATGCTCCCGGTCTGGGCAAGGAGCTGGGCTGCACGCTGGAAACGCCCCGCGATATGTATCTGGGCTTCTACTATGCTCCCGGTGTGGTGTGTGAAGCCATCAAAACGGCCATTTACGCCCAGTGCCTGCTGGAGCTGGTGGGCAAAAAGCCCATTCCGCGCTATTGTGAGGATCACAACGACATCGTGACCTGCTTCGATGCCGACACCGCTGATGCCCTCATCGGCTTCTGCCGGGGCATTCAGGCGGCCAGCCCTGTGGACAGCTACGCCGCTCCGGAACCCTCGCCGGAACCGGGCTATACCGATGAAGTCATCATGGCCAGCGGCAGCTTTACCCAGGGCAGCACCATTGAGCTTTCCTGCGACGGCCCCCTGCGTGAGCCCTACACCTGCTACCTGCAGGGCGGTCTGAACTTTGCGGCCAGCCGTGCAGGTGTGCTGCTGGCAGTTCAGAACGCCTATTTTCAGTAAGCCTCACAGTCAATGCTGCTTATCGGAGGTAAGAGATGCCACAGTTAAGTGATCGTGTCGGCACGTTTACCGATTCTGTCATCCGACGGATGACCCGCATCAACAACCAGTATGATTCCATCAATCTGTCACAGGGCTTCCCGGATTTTGATCCGCCGCAGGAACTGACCGATGCGCTGGCAAAGGCCGCGAAAAATGGCCCGCACCAGTACGCCGTGACCTTCGGTGCCCAGAACTTCCGGGAAGCACTGGCCAAAAAGACCAGCCCGGCCCTGCACCACGAAGTGGACCCCAACACCGAGGTCTGCGTGACCTGCGGCGGCACCGAAGCCATGATGGCCGCCATGATGACCATCTGCAACCCGGGCGATAAGGTGATGATCTTTTCTCCCTTCTACGAGAATTATGGCGCGGATGCTATTCTTTCCGGGGC
>CAVDVT010000335.1:0-2372 GCA_963612415.1 bacterium
TGGGCACCTTCCGCCCTGTGCAGGAGGACGAGATCACCGACCACAAAATGCACAGCGAGTGGTATTCTGTCAGTGAGGAGACCGCCCAGCGCATCCGGGAGACCAAAGCCTCCGGACACCGTGTCATTGCAGTTGGCACCACCAGCTGCCGTACACTGGAAGCTGTGGCGGCAAAATACGGCGAGATCAAAGCCTGCAGCGGCAATACTTCCATTTTCCTGTATCCGGGTGTCAAGTTCAACTGCATCGACGGTCTGATCACCAACTTCCACCTGCCGGAAAGCACCCTGATCATGCTGGTGTCCGCCCTCTATGGTTACGAGAAGACCATGGCGGCCTATAAGGTGGCAGTGGAGCAGAAATACCGCTTCTTCTCCTTTGGCGATGCCATGCTGATCCTTTGAAATCAAGCGTATAAGCGTTTGATTCCATTCAAAAAGTCTTAATCGGCATCGCACATCCGATGCTGATCAATCATTCTGAACTCTGCCGCCTGCCCGGCGGCACAAGGTTGTACGGCTGTTTTCCGTACACAGAAAGGAAAAAATATGCCTTCTTTGACCACTTACAAGCTCCTCAAACAGGAACACGACGCCCGGCGGGGTGAGTTCAAGACCGTTCACGGTACGGTACAGACCCCCGCATTCCAGAACGTTGCAACGGCGGGTGCCATCAAGGGCGGCCTGTCGGCCCAGGACCTGAAGCAGATCGGGACTCAGGTCATGCTCTGTAACACTTATCACCTCCACCTGCGGCCCGGCGATAAACTGGTGGCTGATATGGGCGGCCTGCACAAGTTTACCCGCTGGGACGGCCCTATCCTGACCGACAGCGGTGGATTTCAGGTGTTCAGCCTTTCCAAGCTGCGCAAGATCACTGAGGAAGGCGTGACCTTTGCCTCTCATCTGGACGGTCACCGGATCTTTATGGGGCCGGAGGAGAGTATGCAGATCCAGGCAAACCTCGGCTCGACCATCGCTATGGCCTTTGATGAGTGCGTGGAGAACCCTGCGCAGCACGATTATTCCAAGGCCAGCTGCGAGCGCACGACCCGCTGGCTCAAGCGCTGCAAAGCGGAGATGGCCCGTCTGAAGCATGAGGAGATCGCAGTCAATCCGGATCAGCTGCTGTTCGGCATCAATCAGGGCTGCACCTTTGCGGATCTGCGCGTAGAACACATGAAGCAGATCGCGGATCTGGAGCTGGACGGCTACGCCATTGGCGGTCTGGCTGTGGGTGAGCCCACGGAAGTGATGTACGAGATGATCAGCCAGGTGGAACCCTATATGCCCAAGGATAAGATCCGTTACCTGATGGGCGTGGGCACCCCCGGCAACATCATTGAAGCAGTTGCCCGCGGCGTGGACCTGTTTGACTGCGTGATGCCCAGCCGCAACGCCCGTCACGGTCATCTGAACACCTGGGGCGGCATCATCAATATCAAGAACGCCAAATATGAGAGGGACGAGCGCCCCATCGACCCTACCTGCGGCTGCCCGGCCTGCCGGAATTATTCCCGCGCCTATATCCGCCACCTGTTCAAGGCAGAGGAACTGCTGGGAATGCGTCTGGCGGTCATGCACAATCTGTGGTTCTACAATCACCTGATGGAGCGTATCCGCGATGAGCTGGATGCAGGCACCTTTACGGCCTTCCATGACCGCTATGTGAAGCTGCTGGATACCAGAATTTGAGCTTTTTCACGGTTTTCCCTTGCAAGAGGGAGAAGAAGCGGTTATAATGAACTTATCTGAATTTTGAGAGGAGACTTTGTCCCATGCAATTTCTGACTACTACCACTGAAAGCTATATCAGCCTGTTCTTCACGCTGGCCTTGATGCTGGTCCTGCTCTACTTCATGATCTATCGTCCCCAGAAGAAGCAGGAGAAGAAGGACGCCGCAATGCGTGCTGCTCTGGAGATCGGTGATCAGGTCACCACCATCGGCGGCATCGTTGGCCGCGTGGTCGCCATCAAGGACGACACCTTTGTTCTGGAGACTGGTTCTGACCGCGTGAAGATCCGCTTCACCAAGAATGCCATCAGCTCTGTTGAGAAGCTGAACATGGACAACGCTCCTGCAAAGAAGTAATTTCTAAAAACAAGGTATGTTTTGCCCGTCTCCGTGCATACAGTAGTGCAGGGAGGCGAGTTTTTATGTTGGAGAAAAAGAAGTTTCCCGTTCTGGAAACGCTGGCGGCCTTTGGCATTGGCGGAACGCTGACCAGCGCCTGTATGGCAGGGCTGGCTTATCTCATGGCAAACCAGAGCCTCCCGCAGGCTGCAGCCTGGCCCATGGTCAGTGCAGTCGTCTGTGCCGGAAGCTTTTGCAGCGGCTGGCTGATGGCGCTGTTCCTGCGCAGCCGCGGCCT
>CAVDVT010000336.1:0-2366 GCA_963612415.1 bacterium
GCTGCTCTGGACGGCTCCACCCTGCCCGGCGGCATCAAGATCAAGGCCCGCAAGATGCAGGGTGTGGAGTCCAACGGCATGCTCTGCTCCGGCGAGGAGCTGGGCCTGAACGACGACCTGTTCCCGGGCTCTGAGGTCTATGGCCTGCTCATCCTGCCCGAGGATTCTGTCCCCGGCACCGACATCGCCCCTGTGGTGGGTCTGGATGACTATATCTTCGATATCTCCATCACCGCAAACCGCCCCGACTGCCAGTCTGTTCTGGGCATTGCCCGCGAGGTCTCTGCCATTCTGGGCAAGCCCCTGCATATGCCTGCCATGGATTACAAGGCAGTCTGCGACGCTGATGAGCCCATCACCGTCAAGGTGGAAGCCCCGGATCTGTGCCCCCGCTACATGGCACACTATGTCCGCAACATCCGCATGGGCGAGTCTCCCCGCTGGATGAAGCGGCACCTGGCCCTGTGCGGTCTGCGCTCCATCAGCAATGTGGTGGATATCACCAACCACACCCTGCTGGAAATGGGTCAGCCCATGCACGCCTTTGACCTGAACAAGGTCGCCGGCCGCACCATCGATGTGCGCCGTGCCCACGAGGGTGAGAAGATCGTGACCCTCGACGAGAAAGAATTTGCCCTGAACCCCAATAATCTGGTCATCTGTGACGCCGAGAAGCCGGTGGCACTGGCCGGCATCATGGGTGGCGCCAACTCCGGCATGGATGAGAACACCACCAGCCTGCTGTTCGAGTGCGCCACCTTTGCCCGCGACTCCGTCCGTAAGACCAGCCGTGCCCTTGGTCAGAACAGTGATTCTTCCGCCCGCTATGAAAAGGGCGTGGATCGTCACTCTCCTGAGCTGGGTCTGGCCCGCGCTCTGCACCTGATCCAGGAGCTGGACTGCGGCGACATCACCACGCTGGAGTACGATCTGACCGATGGCCGCCCGCTGGAGCGCAAGCACATCGTCACCACCCCGGCCAAGATCTGCGGCGTTCTGGGCATCACCGTGCCCGACCAGACCATGATCGATATTCTGGAGCGTCTGGAATTCACGGTGGATGTGCAGGCCGATGGCAGCTGGGATGTGTCTGCACCCCTGTATCGTGAGGATGTGGAGAGCTTCCCGGATCTGGCGGAGGAAGTCATCCGTGAGTATGGCTACGACCACATCAACCCCACCTTCCTGAACACTGCCGCTGTTACCAACGGCGGTCTGAACTACGAGCAGAAGCAGCAGCTCAAGACCAAGCGTCTGCTGGCAGCTCAGGGTTTCTATGAGGCTTCCACGCTGGCCTTCTACTCCAATGCAGAATTGGATATGCTGCACATCCCGGAAGATGACGCGGCCCGCAAGGCCATCCGCATCCTGAACCCCATCAGCGAGAACCTGTCCATCATGCGCACCCTGCTGACCCCCTCCATGCTGAATGTCATCGTGGACAACCTCAAGAAGGGCAACACTGAGGGCCGCCTGTTTGAAATGGCCCCCGTCTATCTGGCCAAAGAGCTGCCCATCAATGAGCATCCCCACGAGCGCCAGACCCTCTGCATCGGTGCCTTTGGCCCCGAGGAGGATTTCTTCACCGTCAAGGGCGCCATGGAAGCACTGGCAGCCGGCTTTGACCTGACCTTCACCTATGAGCGCGAGACCACTCCGTGGCTCCACCCCGGCATCAGCGCTGCTGTTTACTGCAACGGCAAGCGTCTGGGCGTGTTTGGCAAGCTCTCCAATGAGATCAATGGTGAACTGGAGATCGCAAAGGATCAGAAGGACAGCCAGAACATCTATCTGGGTGAGCTGGACTACGAGGCTCTGATGTCCTGCGTGGATGGTGAGCTGCGCTATAAGCCGCTGAGCCCCTATGCTTCTGTCAAGCGCGATCTGGCTCTGGTCTGCGAGGAAAAGGTGACCTGCGGCGAGATCGAGGAGACCATCAAGAAGGCAAGCCCCCTCATCACGGAGGTCAAGCTGTTTGATATCTATCGCGGCGCAAACCTGGGCGAGGGCAAAAAGAGCATGGCGTTCTCCCTGACGCTGGCTGACCCCAACGGCGAAGTCTCTGCTGAACAGGTCGAGCGCACCGTCAAGAAGGTGCTGGGCAACCTGAAGTTCAAGCTGGGCATCGAGATCCGCTGAGCGTTATATATTCTATTATAGTAGAAAGGCCGTCTGTGCATTGCTGCATGGGCGGTCTTTTTGCATCCCCGGCGGGGCTGCAAAAGAAACACCCGGCCGGGGAGATGAAGCGGTTTCAGGATATTTTGAAAAAACTTGAAAAAAGATGCAGAAAAGTGTTGACAAGGGAGCGGGGATGTGGTATTATACTCAAGCGCCAAGGGCCGCCGGAAAGAATGACTTCTGGA
>CAVDVT010000337.1:0-2363 GCA_963612415.1 bacterium
AAGGAGAACACCACCATTGTGGGCGGCGCAGGCGACAAGGACGCCATTGCAGCCCGCATTGCCCAGATCCGCAACCAGATCGAAGCAGCTACCAGCGATTTCGACCGCGAGAAGCTGCAGGAGCGTCTGGCAAAGCTGGCCGGCGGTGTTGCTGTGATCAAGGTCGGTGCTGCTACCGAAGTTGAGATGAAGGACAAGAAGCTCCGCATCGAGGACGCTCTGAATGCAACCAAGGCTGCTGTTCAGGAGGGCGTTGTTGCAGGCGGCGGTACCGCTCCCATCAATGCGATCCCCGCTGTGCGTGAGCTGTGCAGCACCCTGGAAGGCGACGAGCGCACCGGTGCCAAGATCGTGCTGAAGGCGCTGGAGGCTCCTCTGCGCCAGATCGCAAAGAACGCCGGCCTGGAAGGCAGCGTCATCATCGACAAGATCATCTCTGCCAACAAGCCCAACTACGGCTTCGACGCTCAGAATGAGGTCTACGTTGAGGATATGATCGCCGCTGGCATCGTTGACCCGACCAAGGTCACCCGTTCTGCTCTGGAGAATGCAGCATCCGTCGCTGAGATGGTGCTGACCACCGAGAGCCTGGTGGCTGACCTGCCCGAGCCCCCGGCTGCACCTGCACCCGCCGGTGACATGGGCGGTATGGGCGGCATGTACTAAGCCGACCGGTTCAAAACCGAATCAATACGTCGCAGGAGGCGGAGTTTCCCGGAAGGGAGGCTCCGCCTCTTTTTGATTGACAGCATCTGCAAACGGGAGTAAACTGGAAAAAATTGCTTTCAGAAGGGGAAACACCATGAATACTGCCGCTTTTACTGCTTACCGTGAAAAAGTCGTGGCCAGCTGTGCCCGTGTCATTGTGGGCAAGGATGATGTGATCGAGAAGATCCTGGTCAGCTTTCTGTGCGCCGGGCATGTGCTGCTGGAAGACAAGCCCGGCACCGGAAAAACCATGCTGCTGCGCGCCTTTGCCCGCACGGTGGGCGGCGATTTCAAGCGGGTGCAGTTCACGCCCGACCTGCTGCCCTCGGACCTGACCGGCATCAACTTCTACAACCAGAAGTCCGGCGAATTCGAGTTCCGCCCCGGCCCGCTGTTCACCAATTTTGTGCTGGCGGACGAGATCAACCGTGCCACGCCCCGCACCCAGTCGGCCCTGCTGGAGGCCATGGAAGAAAAGCAGATCACGGTGGACGGTGTGACCAGCCGTCTGGCTGAGCCCTTCATGGTGCTGGCTACCCAGAACCCGCTGGAATCCTTTGGGACCTTTCCGCTGCCGGATGCCCAGATGGACCGCTTTTTCATGCGGCTGTCGCTGGGGTACATGACCCGGGAGCAGGAGCTGGAAGTGCTGTCCCGTCCTGCGGCGCAGACGGTGCTGGGACAGCTGGAAACTGTGGTCACGCCCGAAGAAACGGCCTATGTCCGCTCGGCCTGGCGGGAAGTCCGGGTGGCCGAGGATGTGAAGAATTACCTGATGGACATTGTGGAAGCCACCCGCACCCAGAGCGGGTTTGTCAGCGGCGTGTCCACCCGCGGGGCGCTGGCACTGTATCAGGCAGCGCAGGCATGGGCTGCGCTGCAGGGCCGGGACTATGTGATCCCGGAGGACATCAAGGGCCTTGCCCCGGCGGTGCTTTGCCACCGCATTTCGCTGGGCAGCAGCATGAACGCAGACGCCGCTGCGCTGCGGATGCGCAAGCTGCTGGCAGAGGTCACGGTGCCGCTGGAGAGTGCCGAATGACGGCCCTGATCTTTGCACTGCTGCTGGTGGGTGCAGCCTTTGGGCTGGAACGCTATTCTGCCGCCCACAGCCTGGACGATGTACAGGGGCGGTTGGAACGGGAAGATTTTCTGGCGGAGGCAGGGGAACCGGTGGCACTGCATCTCATCCTCCGGAACAGCGGCCCGCACTGGAAGCTGTTTCTGGCGGCAAAGCTCCACCTGAACAAAGAATTTCTGCCCGGTACAACGGCCCATGTCACGCAGGACCGGACGGGCCGCGGGCATACCGTGCGGTTCACTACCTGGCTGCGGCCCGGGCAGGAGGCGGAGTTTACCACCACCATCCGGCTGGAAGCCCGGGGCCGCTATGTGCTGGAACCCCTTCAGATCATCGGCGGGGATTTTCTGGGCCTTTCTGAACAGGTGCGCACGGAGCGCGGCTTCCATGAGATCATCGTTCCGCCCAAAGAGTGCGGTCTGCCGGAACTGGGTGTGCTGGTGGGCGGCTTTTTGGGGGAACTGTCGGTGAACCGTTATCTCTATGAAGACCCCATCCTGACGGCAGGCTTCCGACCCTCTACCAGCAGTGACCCTATGCGTTCCATTTCGTGGAAGCAGAGTGCCCGGGGGCA
>CAVDVT010000338.1:0-2359 GCA_963612415.1 bacterium
CAATGGAGCAGATGCCGTCCTTCAGGCGCTTGATATGGCCATCGCGGAGTTTTTCCACCAGAATATCAATGACTTCTTCCAGCGGCTCCACCTGACGGGCCAGCTGGACGTCATCGTTCTCAAAGGCATCGTTGGTGCGGTTCAGGATCTGCTCCAGTGCAGTCTCCAGCAGCCGGAGTTCGTTCTTGGCCGTTTCACTGAAGGAAGCTTCCTTCTCGTAAAGCTCCTCAGCCTTCTCCTCAATGTTCACAGCGTAGTCACCAATACGCTCGAACTCGGTAACAAAGTTCAGCAGCTCGGTCACCTCGTGGCTCTCTGCATCGCCCAGTTCCTGATCCGTCATCTTGATGAGGTAGTTGGAGATCTCCACCTCCATCCGGTCGATCAGATTCTCGCGGACATTGATAGCACTGATGACATCTTCGTTCATCTCCAGCAGCAGCGGCGTGGACAGGCTCACATTGCGGGCCGCACGGCGGGACATCTTGACCACCGCATTCTTGGCCTGCTGAAGGGCCACAGCGGGGCTCTTGAACAGACGCTCATCCAGCACGGGCATGCTCAGCTCCTGAGCTTCCTCTGCACTGTCGGGCACCGTGAGCATGGCCAGCTTGGACAGCACCTTGCTGAACGGCAGGAACAGCACCATGGCGGCCACGCTGGACAGGGTGTGGATGTTTGCAATGGAACTCTTGTTCATCACATCGCCCCACACCGGAATGCCAATGGTGTAGCGCACAGCATAGATGGCAGCCAGCAGGATGCAGCTGCCGATGATGTTGAAGTACAGGTGGATCAGGGCAGCACGCTTGCCGTCCTTGGAAGAACCGCCAATGGTCAGCAGCGGCGTGAATGCCGTGCCGATGTGGGCACCCAGAATGATGGGGATGGCCGAGCCAAAGGTGACAAGGCCGGTACTGGACAATGCCTGCAGAATACCCACCGAAGCCGAGGACGACTGGATGATGATCGTGACCACCATACCCACCAGAACACCCAGGATGGGATTGGTCATGCTGACGAACAGTTCCTGGAATGCTGCGCTCTCCCGCAGGGGAGACACGCCGGTGTCCATCAGGCTCATGCCCGTGAACAGGATGCCGAAGCCCAGCATGATCTGGCCGATGTTCTTCTTTTTGGCGTTCCGGATAAAGACATATAAAATACAGCCAATAAACGCGACCACCGGGGCGAACGTCTTGGGCTGCACCAAAGTCAGCCAAAGACTGTCGCCGGAGATGTCCGCCATGCGGATCAGCTGACCAGTGACAGTGGTACCAATGTTTGCGCCCATGATCACGCCTACCGACTGCGTCAGGGTCATAATTCCAGAGTTGACAAGGCCGACACAGATGACGACCGTACCGGCGGAGGACTGGATCACGGCGGTGATCAGGGTGCCGAAAATGACACCCTTGAGGGTGGAGGAGGTCAGCTTTTGCAGAACGCCCTGCATTTTGCCGCCCGCCAGCTTTTCCAGGCCGGCGCCCATGATCGACATGCCGTAGAGGAACAGCGCAATACCGCCCAGCAGAGAGGTGATGTGTGTGATATCCATCTCGATACTCCTAAAAACTTCCTTTTGCTCTTGAAACAACACAAGGACGCCGCTCAGAGACACTCTCCCTGAACGCCGTCCTTTTTATTATAGCATTGAATCCCCCCGGACAACAAGCTATATTTTACATATTTTTTGCGTTTTTGACGCATTTCTCCAGATTTGTCCGATTTCTTCAACGCTTCTTTTCTTATATTTTACAAGCATTTTACATTCATACTGCTTCGTCCAGTTCTTCCATGGCCTCGCGGACGGTATCCGCCGAGAACAGGAACACCCCGCCCCGGGTGTAAACCTCCACATGGCTGCCGACATAACGCATTTCAAAATCACTCATGGTGTTCCCTCCTGTCAATGGGTGTTTTTCTTCTGACAAGAGGATTATCTCATAAATCCAGTCCAATAAACCGGGTTTTCAAAAGAAAAAGCCACCCCGGAGGATGGCTTTTTGCTTATTTTATTCAGCCGCCCACGGCCAGCCGCTCTGTCCGGCGGGGTTCTTCACGGCGAGCAGCGGGCTTTGCCGCAGCCTCAGCCCGGGCCTTATCGTAGCAGTAGCGGATGATGGCCTGCCGCCGCACGATGCCAATGAACATTCCGCGGTCGTCCACCACCGGCACAAAGTTCTGGTTCATGGCCGCCTCGATCAGCTGATCCATGCTGGTGGTCACGGTCACAGCCTTGTAATCCCGCTTGTGGGCAAAACTGGAAATGGGCACATCTTCTGCAGCTTCAATGTCCAGCCCGTGCTGCTGTTTCAGCCCCCACAGGATATCCCCCTCGGTCAGGGTACCCACGTAC
>CAVDVT010000339.1:0-2341 GCA_963612415.1 bacterium
GGGTGGCACTGGCCCGGGCAGAGATGAAGCAGGGCCTGACCAATATCACCCCGGACATGGTGGCCGAGCTGGAAGCCCATGTGGACGACATCAACTATGATGTCGCCATTGCCCGCGAAAAGCTGGTGCGCCACGACGTTATGAGCCATGTCTACGCCTACGGCCAGCAGTGCCCCAAGGCTGCCGGCATCATCCATCTGGGCGCCACCAGCTGCTATGTGGGCGACAATACCGATATCATCATCATGCGGCAGGGTCTGGAACTGGTCCGCAAAAAGCTGATCGGTGTTCTGGCAAAGCTGGCCCGCTTTGCAGAGGAATACAAGGATATGCCCTGCATGGCCTACACCCACTGCCAGCCCGCCCAGCCCACCACCGTGGGCAAGCGCGCTACCCTGTGGGCCAACGAGCTGGTGATGGACCTGCAGGAGATCGACCACCGCCTTGCCACCCTGCAGCTGCGCGGTGTCAAGGGCACCACCGGCACCCAGGCTTCCTTTATGGAGCTGTTCAAGGGTGATGCGGACAAGATCCGCGCCGTGGACGCATCCATTGCTGAGGAGATGGGCTTTGACCCCGAGGCTGTGATCCCGGTGTCCGGCCAGACTTACAGCCGCAAGGTGGATGCCTTTATCCTCAACGCACTGGCAGGCATTGCCCAGAGCTGCATGAAGTTTGCCACCGACCTGCGCCTGCTGGCCAACTTCAAGGAGATGGAGGAGCCCTTTGAGAAGAACCAGATCGGTTCCTCCGCCATGCCCTACAAGCGCAACCCCATGCGCTGTGAGCGCATCTGTGCCCTGAGCCGCTACCTGATGGTGGATGTGCTGAACCCCAGCTTCACCACCGGCACCCAGTGGTTTGAACGTACGCTGGACGACAGCGCCAACAAGCGCGTGGCCATGGCCGAGGGCTTCCTGGCAGCGGACGCCATTCTGAACATCATGCTCAACGTTACCGACGGCATCGTGGTCTACCCCAAGGTCATCCGCAGCCGCCTGATGGCTGAGCTGCCCTTCATGGCCAGCGAGAACATCATGATGCAGGCAGTGGAAAAGGGCGGCAACCGTCAGGAGCTGCACGAGCGCCTGCGTCAGCACGCCATTGCTGCCGGCAAGCAGGTCAAGGAAGAAGGCCTGCCCAACGATATGGTGGACCGCATTGCTGCCGACCCCGCCTTTGGCCTGACCAAAGAGGAGATCGTGGCGGGCCTTGTGCCCGAAAACTTTGTGGGCCGCGCTCCCCAGCAGGTGGAGGAGTTCATTGCCCACATCCTCAAGCCCATCTTTGACGCCAACCCCGATGCTGTGGAACAGCATGCAAGTTTGAGCGTTTGATTGTGAGTTTACCCAAAAGAGGCTGTCGCCGATGGCGACGGCCTCTTTTCCGCACACAGAAGGAGAACCTATGCGACTTGACAAATACCTGGCCGAGACGGCCCAATGCACCCGCAGCGAAGCGAAGACGATGCTGAGCAGGGGACGTGTGACCGTGAACGGCGCGGTGTGCAAAAAAGGGGACACCCAGCTCAAAGAGGGCGATGCCGTAGCGGTGGACGGGCAGGCGCTTGCGTACCAGAAGTTCGTTTACATCATGCTCAACAAGCCCGAGGGAGTGGTGAGTGCTTCCACCGACAAGCGGGACACCACGGTGGTGGATCTGGTGGGGGACGCCTACCCCCGGCGGGAGCTGTTCCCGGCCGGGCGGCTGGACAAGACCAGTACCGGCTTTGTGCTGCTGACCGACGACGGCGGCTTTGCCCACGACATCCTTGCCCCAAAGCGCCATGTGTCCAAGACCTACACGGTGGTCATCGACACGCCTTTGACCGAAGAAATGCGGGAGGGCTTTGCCCAGGGCGTTACTCTGGCCGACGGCACGGCGCTTTCCCCGGCGGAGGTGGAGGCCCTGACCCCGGACGGCCTGACCGTGCAGGTCAAGCTGAAACAGGGCGTCTACCACCAGATCAAGCGGATGTTCGGTGTGTACGGGGCCGGGGTGAATGCCCTGCACCGGGATGCCATTGGCGGTCTGGCACTGGACACGGCGCTGGAACCGGGCCAGTGGCGGGAGCTTTCCGACGATGAAGTGGCAAGAATTACCATGTGAGCTGGGCGGCTTTTCACCTGATTTTCAAAAAAACATCACATTTTGCCGGTAAAATATTCATAAGAACCACGCAAAAAGGTGCTTTTTGGTCCTTTGAAAACCCCTGAAAGATAATTTCAACAAGAAAGTCAAAACTTTTTTGGTGAAATATGTTGCAAAAGTAAATTCTTTTGTGTAAAATAGAAAATGTAATGCGGCGAAATTGTTAAAAACGACAATCTCGCCCCTGCGG
>CAVDVT010000340.1:0-2333 GCA_963612415.1 bacterium
GAGTATGCCCGCCGCCATCTGGGCGAGTGCTACGAGGGCACCATTTCCGGCGTGACCCAGCGCGGTATCTTTGTGGAGCTGGAGAACGGCGTGGAAGGCTTTGTGCCTGCTTCCAGCCTGACCGCCACCGGCACCACCCTCACCGAGGGCATCCGCCTGTCTGACCCTGTGTCCGGCAAGAACTGGAGCCTGGGCGACGCCATGATGATCACCATCGTCCGTGCCGATGTCAACCTGGGCAAGGTGGATTTTGAGGTGGCCCCGGAGACGAAGTGACCGGAAGCTCCCGCTAAAAAAGAATCAGAACAAACAAACCCTCCGGACTGAAATTTACAGTCCGGAGGGTTTTTACTGTTTTAGAAAAGATCAAAGAATCGACATGAACCACTCCACGGTCTTGGGATCGTAGTGGGAGAAGAACAGGCTCTCGCCGCTGTCCAGTGCCTCGATGGCAGCCATGTCTTCAGCCGAAAGCGTGAAATCGAACAGGTCAAAGTTCTGCTGCATCCGGTCTTTGTGGACAGATTTCGGGATGACGACCACATCGCTCTGCAGCAGGAAGCGCAGGGCGGTCTGGGCAGCGGTCTTGCCGTACTTTGCGCCAATGGCAGTCAGAACAGGGTTGGTGAACATATCCTTCCGGCCCTCGGCAAAGGGGCCCCAGGACTCAATCTGGCAGCCGTACTTCTTCAGGTATTCCCGGGCAACTTTCTGCTGCTGGAACACATGGGTCTCGATCTGGTTGACTGCAGGCTTGATCTGGGCAAAGTGCTGGATGTCCAGATAACGGTCCGGGCCAAAATTGGAAACGCCGATGGCGCGGATCCTGCCAGCCTTGTAAAACTCCTCCATGGCGCGGTAAGTGCCGTAATAATCGCCGAAGGGTTGGTGGATCAGCAGCAGGTCCAGATAATCGGTGCGCAGCTTGCGCAGGGACTCCTCAATGGAAGCTTTGGCCTTTTCGTAACCGGCATTGGTGATCCAGACTTTGGTGGTCAGGAAGAACTCCTCCCGGGGCAGGCCGCACTCGGCCAGAGCATCGCCCACGCCCTGTTCGTTGCCGTAAGCCTGGGCCGTGTCGATGCTGCGGTAGCCAACTTCAATGGCGTCCAGAACACAGCGCTTGGTATCTTCCGGCGGGGTCTGGTACACACCATAACCCAGTTTGGGCATCTTGATCCCATTGTTCAACGTAACATATTCCATAAGAAAACCTCCGGTGCTTTGTGTTGTGTGAACTTGTTTTCTGAAATTACTTTACAACGGAACAGCGCGGATGTAAACTATCAATTATGAAAACCGCTTTTCAGAAAATGAAATGTGAGGGATACGATGCTTGATCTGAACGAGCTGCAGCAGCTGGTGGCATTTGCAGACCTTGGAACGCTTTCCAAAGTGGCAGAGGCGGGGCACATCTCCACGCCGTCCATCACCCGCAGCATGAAAAACCTGGAAGAAGCCTTTGGGGTGCCACTGTTTGTCCGCAGCAAAAACCGCATTGATCTGAACGAAAATGGGGAAATGGCGGTGGAACTTGCCCGGAGACTTCTAACAGAAGCGGAACAGACGGTGCGGCAGGTGCGGGACTTTGACCAGCGCCGGAAGATGCTGGTGGTGAAGTCCTGCGCCCCGGCTCCGCTGTGGGAGCTTTTGCCAAAGCTCAATGGAAAATATCCGGGCAGGACCATTGTTTCCGGGATCGGTTCCAATGAAGATGTGCTGACGGCGTGGAACAGCGGCGACTGCGACATTGCTATCCTTCCATTTTGGCTGGAAACGGGGGAGGGCACGGTGGAGGAATTTATGCGGGAAAAATTGTTCGTCTGCGTTCCGCAGCAGCATGAGCTTGCCCGGCACCGGAGTCTGACCTTTGCCGAGATCAATGGGTTCAATTTCCTGCTCAACTCAGAGCTTGGCTTCTGGGATACACTCTGCCGCCAGAAAATGCCGGCCTCGCGTTTTCTGATCCAGACCGACCGGGATGCCTTTGACGAACTTGTGCGGGCATCTTCCATGCCAAGCTTTGCCACGGATTATTTCAAGGATCTGCAGGAGCGGTATCCGCAGCGCATCCGCATCCCGCTGACAGACCCGGAGGCGGATGTTGCATTTTATATGCTGACACGCACCCGAGCCAAGTCATAAAAAGTACATATTTCCGACAAAGGTCTTTCTTTGTATAAAATTTATACACTGTTCAAGTTTTGTTTGTTGTTCTGTAAAAGTGGACGGGGTATACTAAGCACAACGAAAGGGGACAGCAACGATCCCCCTCAACCCAAAAACTTTACAGGAGGTTCCCAGTATGTATTATTCCAGTGGTAACTACGAAG
>CAVDVT010000341.1:0-2306 GCA_963612415.1 bacterium
TGGTTCTCCTTTGCTGTGGTCATTCTTCACCGGAAGCCCGCTCATACTGTTCCTGTTCTTCCATGGCCTTTTCCCAGGCCGCGAACAGTTCTTCCTGATGGAAGCGCAGGTCGCTCAGCTCATCGCTTTTCTGGCGCAGGAGCTGCGGGTCATTGTAAACTTCCGGCGAGTTGATCTCGTTGTCCAGTTCCACTTCCCGTGCGCCGCAGGCTTCCATCTCGTCCTCACAGGCCTTGATCTTTGCCCGCAGTTCTGCCCGGCGGCGGCGCTGCTCCTTGCCATAACCCGCCTTTGCAGGCTGGTCAGAAGTTTTTTCCGGCACAGCAGCCGGGGTACTGCGGCCCATCAGGGCATCGTAGCTGGGATACAGGGTCGCCTTGCCGTCCTCCAGATAGAGGATGGGACAGCCCAGACTGTTCATCAGGTGACGGTCATGGGTGACCATGAGCAGCGTGCCGGTGTAGGCCATCAAAGCTTCGGTCAGGTTCTCACGGGTATAGATGTCCAGATGATTGGTGGGCTCGTCCAGGAACAGCAGGTTGGGCCGCTCCAGCACGATCTCGGCAAAGCGCAGGCGGGCAAGCTCGCCGCCGGACAGCGCTTCGCAGGGCTTGAAGACGGTCTCGCCCCGGAAGCCCAGTTTTGCCAGATGGCTGCGCACTTCCAGCTCCGTCATCCGGGGATACTTGTTCCAGATGACATCAATGACCCGGCCCTGTCCCAGACGATTCTGCTGCTGGGCAAAGATGCTGGGCCTGGCACCGGTACCCAGACGCACCATGCCGCCGGAAGGACGGCGCTTGCCGTCCAGCACCTGCATCAGGGTGGACTTGCCTGCACCGTTGGGGCCTGCAATGACCAGCCGCTGACCGCGGCAGACCGTATAGGTAAAGGGTTCCAGCAGGGTGCGCTCCCCGATTCGGATGGTCAGGTTCTTCATCAGCACCAGCTCATTCCAGGGTTCCACATCGTATTCAAAGCGGAACTTGAGCTGGTTGGTCTCGTCTTTTGGGGCCTCCGTGATCTCCAGCTTTTCCAGCTGCTTGCGGCGGCTCTGAGCCATTTTGGTGGTGGATGCACGCACCAGATTGCGGTCCACGTAGTCCTGCAGCTTCTCGGCCAGTGCAACATCAGCATCGTGCTGCTTCTGACGCAGGGCATCGGCTGCCTCCTTCTGGGGCAGGTAAGCCGAGAAATTGCCCTTGTATGTGGTCATGGTCTGGAACGAGACTTCCCAGATCTTAGTGCAGATATTATCCAGAAAATAGCGGTCATGGCTGACCACCAGCACCGCACCGGAATAGCCTTTGAGGTAATTTTCCAGCCATTCCATGGTGGCAAAATCCAGATGGTTGGTAGGCTCGTCCAAAATCAGAGCATCCGGCTTCTGCAGCAGCAGCTTTGCCAGACGCAGACGGGTCAGCTCACCGCCGGACAGCACCGCAATGTTCTTTTGCCAGGTGTCCTGCGCAAAGCCCATGCCGGACAGCACTTTTTTGATGTTGACATCCATATTATAGCCATCGGCAGCATCAATGATGTTCTGCAGGGCGTCGTGCTGTTCCAGCAGGGAGGCATCCTCCGGGCTGGCCGCCATCCGGCGCTCCAGGATCTGCATCTGGGCCATGGCATCCAGCACATGGGCAAAGCAGGAGCGCATCTCGCCGTAGATGTCCAGCGTGGGGTCGAGTTTGGCGTTCTGCTCCAGATATCCCAGCGTCACACCGTGGGTCACGCTGAACTCGCCCTCATAATCTGTATATTCACCGGTCAGGATCTTCAGCAGGGTGGTTTTGCCCGCACCGTTCTGGCCCACGATGCCGATGCGGTCTTCCCGCTCGACACTGGCAGTGACATCGTGCAGGACAATCTTCTCGCCAAAGCTCTTGCCCAGTTTTTCCAAATGTATCAGCATTGTTGTTCTTCCAATCTCTCACACATGCCCGCACCATGCAGCCGGATTCACTGCTGGTGGCGGCGGTTTTTCAGACCCACATTTGCCAGTTCCTCCGGCTCCATCACCAGCGGATAAAGTTCTTCCAGACTGCCCACTTCATAGGTGGGGCAGACCTTGCCGGGGTTTTCTGCGTGGTTCGGGTTATACCAGCAGGTGTCCAGACCGGCATTCACGCCGCCCTGAATGTCGCTGCTCAGGCTGTCGCCCACCATCAGCACATGTTCCCGGTTCTCCACACCCAGTGCCCGGAGAGCCGCATCAAAGATCTTGCGGTTGGGTTTTTCACTGTCCAGCTTCTCAGACACAAAGACATCTTCCACAAAATCAAGGATGCCGGATTCCTTTACAC
>CAVDVT010000342.1:0-2304 GCA_963612415.1 bacterium
TCAGAACCCGGTATTTCACAAAAATACCGGGTTCTTTTATTATAGATTCAGGAAAAGTGCTGCGCGGCGCAACGAGAGATTTTGCAGAATGCTGAAAGGAAAGAGAGTTTTATGGAGAACGTGATGCAGGGCATTATTGATATGCACATCCATGCGGCCCCGGATGTCCGGGCCCGGAAACTGGACGATCTGGAGCTGATGGAAGCTTCGGTTCAGCGGGGTGTGCGGGCCATTGTCCTCAAGTCCCACAATGTCCCCACGGCAGACCGGGCCTATCTGGTGAACCTGGTGGCAAAGGAGAAATACCCCAAGGCCAGCTTTACGGCGTTTGGCGGCCTGTGCCTGAACAAGCCCGTGGGCGGGCTGAACCCCGATGCGGTGGAGACCAGCCTGAAGCTGGGGGCAAAGGTCATCTGGCTGCCCACCAATACAGCGGAGAACCATCTGCGCAAAAATGGAAAAGACCCTTCCAAAGGTGTCGTTGTCACCCGGGAGGGCAGAGCGGTGGATGAGCTGCAGGACATCTTTGCGCTGGTAAAGCAGTACGACGCGGTGCTGGCCACCGGCCACATCGGCGCTGAGGAATGCTTCCCCGTGGTGGAAGCCGCCCGTAAGGCCGGGGTGGAGAAGATCGTCATTACCCACCCGGAGTTCTGGGTGGTGGGCATGACGCCTGCCCAGCAGAAAGAGATCGTGGAAAAATACGATGTTCTGCTGGAATCGGTCTATGCCCAGCCCGTGAACGGCGGCTATAAGATCAATATTCCCGATAACATTGCGGCCATGCAGGCCATTGGGCCGGAGCATTTTGTGCTTTCCACCGACAGCGGCCAGACCGTGAACCCCTACTGGTATGAGAGCTATACCACCTACTACAACGCTGTGTCTGAGGTGTTCTCCCCGGAACAGGTGCGGAAAATGACTCACGATAACCCGGCCTGGCTGCTGGGCATTGACCAGTAAACGGAGGAAACAACGATGAAAAAACTGAATGCGATCCAGTTTTACGGAATGCCGCTTCCCATTTACCTGTTTTTTGCAGCGGTCATCCTGATCTGCGCCTATTGCGGCATCATCCCCAACCAGATGATCGGTGCCATTGCCGTGCTGTTTGCCTTCGGCATTCTGGTGGGTGAGGTGGGCGAGCGCCTGCCCATCTGGAACAAGTTTCTGGGCGGCGGCGCCATGCTCTGCTTTCTGGCAGGCGGCCTGCTGAAGTATTTCAACCTTCTGCCCGAGTGCGTGACCAATGTTTCAGACGGCTGGATCAACGGTTACAGCTTCCTGAATGTCTTTATCACGTTTCTGGTGGTGGGCTCTCTGCTGGGCATCGACCGTGATATCCTGATCAAGTCCGGCTCTTTGTACATCCCCACGTTGCTCTGCTCCCTGCTGGGTGCCTGCGTGTTTGGCGTGATCGCCGGTCTGATCTTTGGAAACGACCCGCTTTACCTGATTACTTCCTACGTGCTGCCCATTATGGGCGGCGGTGCCGGTGCGGGCGCTGTGCCCATGGCACAGGTCTATTCCGATGCGACCGGTCAGGACCCGGCAGGTTACCTGAGCTTCTGCATGGCCATTCTGGGTCTGGGCAACATCATTGCCATTCTGATGGCGGTGGTTATGGACCTTGTGGGCCGCGCCTTCCCCAAACTGACCGGCCATGGCGAGCTGATGCGCGTCAAGACCAGAACGCTGGAAGTCAAAGAAAAAGAAGCCCCGTCTGTGACAGTGGACGACATTGCTGCCGCCATCTTCGTCTGTGCAGGCTTCTTCATGCTGGGCCAGCTGGTATCCAAAAAGATCCTGCCCACCGTGTTCGGCGTATCCATCCCGAACTTTGCGTACATGATCATCTTTGCAGCCATTGCAAACATCTTCAACCTCATCCCCGCCAACCTGCGGGAGGCCTGCCGCCGCTGTCAGCATTTCTGCGGCAACAAGCTGGTCTGGATCCAGATGGCAGGCATGGGCATCTCGGCCATTGATTTCTCCACCATGCTGTCGGTGGCAAGCTGGCAGAACATCGTCATCGTCCTGATGATCGTTGCAGGCTGCTGCGTGGGCTCCGCCGTGTTCGGCTGGTTGGTCGGTTTCTACCCGGTGGAAAGCGCCATCACTGCTGGTCTGTGCATGGCCAACATGGGCGGTGCAGGCGATCTGGCGGTGCTGGGCGCAGCCAAGCGGATGGACCTGATGGTCTATGCGCAGATCTCCTCCCGCATCGGCGGTGCCATCGTGCTGCTGATCGCGTCCATCCTGTTTGCATTCCTCTGATCGGAACTGCAGCAAAACGCAAATAAA
>CAVDVT010000343.1:0-2300 GCA_963612415.1 bacterium
ATCCCGGGCCGGGGTTCGCAGAGCCTCCTCTGGGCTGACCAGCTGGTCCTTCCAGCGGCTCATCTGGTTGATGGCGCTTTTGACCGGGAAGAACTTGTCGTCGATGCTCAGTTCCTTGTAAACGGCCTTCATCACCCTCTGGGCATCGTCGGTATCGTAGATGGTGAAACTTTTGGGGTAGCCGATCTCCTCCGCCCAGCGGCGCAGGATGCGCACACAGGCCGAGTGGAAGGTGGAGGCAAACACCTCGTCCCCTTCTTCGCCGCCCAGCATATTCCGCAGGCGTTCCTTCAGCTCCCCTGCCGCCTTGTTGGTAAAGGTAATGGCCATCACGTTCCAGCTGCGCACGGCGTTCTGGCGCAGCATCCCATCCAGCCAGCTGGGGGCATCGGTGCCGGTCATAATGGCCATTTTCAGGGCCTTTACATCGTCTTCGGTCACGTCCCGGGGCGTCCATGTGGAGCCGTGGGCCGAGCCAAACCGGATCAGATTCGCAATGCGGTTCACCAGCACCGTGGTCTTGCCGGAGCCCGCACCTGCCAGAATGAGCAGAGGGCCGTTGGTGGTAAACACAGCCTGCCGCTGCATATCGTTCAGGCGGCCAAACTGTTTTTCAATATAGGTATCGCGCAGTGCGCAAAATTCCTGTTGGAGACTTGCTGCCATTGTTTCACCTGTTCTTCTTTATATAAAAATCACTTAGTTTATAGTATATCACATTTGCAAAAAGTTGTACATAAAAACAAGTGCATCATCACAGGCCAACGGGTGTTCTCCCCGCAAGTGATTCGGGCCATTCCATCGCCCGCCCTACTGCCTGCGGCAGCAGGGTCCCACCCCGGCGGACACTTGCTTGGGAGAACCCCCGCCGTCCTGCCGGAAAACGCTGCCATATAACAAAACCGCCCGCCCTGCAAGCAGGACGAGCGGTAAAGTTCAGAGAAAGTTTAGCCGAAGATGTTGATCAGGATACCAGCAGCAACAGCGGAGCCGATAACGCCGGCCACGTTGGGGCCCATGGCGTGCATCAGCAGGAAGTTGGAGGGGTTCTCGCTCTGGCCGACCTTCTGAGAAACACGGGCAGCCATAGGAACGGCGGAAACACCTGCGGAACCGATCAGGGGGTTGACCTGGCCGCCGGTCAGCTTGTACATGACCTTGCCGCACAGGACACCGGCAGCAGTGCCGAAGGAGAAGGCGATCAGGCCCAGCACGATGATGAACAGGGTGCGGGTGTTCAGGAAGGTGTTTGCAGAGGTGGTGCAGCCAACAGACAGTGCCAGGAAGATGGTGATGATGTTCATCAGCTCATTGCCGGCGGTCTTCTGGATACGATCCACAACACCGGACTCCTTCATCAGGTTGCCCAGCATCAGCATGCCAACCAGAACGGCAGCATCAGGAACGATCAGGGAGACGACGATGGTGACCATGATGGGGAAGATGATTTTCTCGGTCTTGGTCACAGTACGCAGCTGCTTCATCACAACGGTACGCTCTTTCTTGGTGGTGAGCGCCTTCATGATGGGCGGCTGGATGACGGGCACCAGAGCCATGTAGCTGTAAGCAGCCACAGCGATGGAGCCCAGCAGCTCAGGAGCCAGACGGGAGGTAACGAAGATAGCAGTAGGGCCGTCGGCACCGCCGATGATGGCGATGGCAGCAGACTGCTTCTGGGTGAAGTCCACCAGGCCGGTAGCAGCCAGCAGACGGGCGCCCATGTAAGTACCAAAGATACCAAACTGAGCGGCAGCGCCCAGCAGCAGGCTCTTGGGGTTGGAGATCAGGGGAGCAAAGTCGGTCATGGTACCGATGCCCAGGAAGATCAGCGGCGGGTAGATGCCCAGCTTAACGCCCATATAGAGCATATCTGCCAGACCGCCGTTGTTCAGGATCTCGATCCACATCGGGTGTTCCAGGCCGTCGCCTACGAAATACTGCATATGGATGATGCCGCTGCCGGGCAGGTTGGCAAGGATCATGCCGAATGCCATGGGCAGCAGGATCAGGGGCTCAAATTCTTTCACGATGGCCAGGTACAGCAGGAAGCAGCCCACGCAGATCATAATTGCGTACAGGTAGCCGCCCGGCTCACCAAACTGTGCAAAGCCGGAACTCTGGAAAATACCGACCAGAGTATTGATAAACTGTGTCATGTTTTTCCTCCTGTGTTAAAAAGGTGCGGTGGTGTCGTTGACACCAGCCTTGCTCCAGCCGTTGGCAGCGCGGCGCACGGCCTTCAGGGTGTACTTGCCATTGCCCATTGCGTGGATGGCTGCCATAATGGCGGTAACCACATC
>CAVDVT010000344.1:0-2298 GCA_963612415.1 bacterium
CGCGTGCACCGCGCGTTATTGCTGGTTTATTTTAGTCTGCAAATGTGTTCAAAATAAGGCAAAGAAGTGTAAACTCCGCAAGACGCCCCCTTGCGGCAGAAACCGACGTCCGTACAAAACAAAAAGCGCCGCTCCCCGCAGGGAACGACGCTGAGAAAAGACCAGTAATTACTTACGGCCGAAGCGCTTGTTGAAGCGCTCAACACGTCCGCCGGTGTCAACCAGCTTCTGCTTACCAGTGTAGAAGGGGTGGCACTTGGAGCAAACTTCGACGTGGATCTCGGGCTTGGTGGAACGAGTCTTGATGACGTTGCCGCAAGCGCAAGTGATGGTGCAGTCAACGTAGTTCGGATGGATACCCTGTTTCATTCTTTTCACCTCATTTCTGGTTCTGACTTACTGGGGCCATATTATAAATGTATGTGCCCATCACAACCTTCAATATCGGCTACCCCCGCGAGCGGCCTTGGAAACGATTGCCTTAATATTATAGCACAAATTTTTGAAAATGCAAGAGGGGATCCAAACTTTTTTGGCGCTTTGAACGGCTCACACTGCCCTCTGCCGCTTATCCAGCCGCATCTTGTCCGCAATCATTGCGATGAATTCGGAATTGGTGGGCTTGCCGCGCAGGTTATGGATGGTATACCCGAAGTAGCTGTTCAAAGTATCCACGTCTCCCCGGTCCCACGCCACCTCAATGGCATGGCGGATGGCACGCTCCACACGGCTGGCGGTGGTGCCGTTGCGTTTGGCGATTTCCGGGTAGAGGCGTTTTGTCACGGCGTTGATGTAATCCGGCTCGTTCATGGTGAGCAGGATGGCATCCCGCAGGAACTGGTAGCCCTTGATGTGGGCGGGCACGCCGATCTGATGCAGGATCTCGGTAACCGTCAGCTCATCGCTGTCCACACTGGTGTGCAGGATCCGCTTTTCCTGCCCGGCAGCAACCTTGACCACCCGGTTTGCCAGCACACTCTCATCAAAAGGTTTGACAAAGTAGTAAGCGAACCCCTCGTCCAGCAGTTCCTGAACCATTTCCTCGCTCTGGAACGCACCGGTCACAAAAAACGAGGTGTGCCGCTCCCCTGCCGCATTGTACTTCTGCTTGACCGCAAGTGCATCCAGACCGGGCATAAAGGCGTCCAGCAGAACCACCTGCGGCCGCACTGCAAGCATCTTTTGCAGAACTTTCAGGCCGTCCTTTTCCACCACGGTCACCTCGACGCCCTTCTGCTCCAAAGCTTCACGACAGGCCGCCGTGATCTCCGCTCCGGTATCCGACATCAAAAATCTGATTTTGTCCATCGTTCATTCCTCCAATGTGTGCAGTTTTCCTTACGTTTTGGATTTTACCATAAATTCCCATGGATTTCAACTGTTATTTTTGCCACATTGTGGAATTGTTGGTCGAAATGCACCTTTTCATCCGGACTTTTTTGCAGGATCGCCCGCACCGGCCACATTTTCGGCCTGTTCCAGCATGGTCTGCGCAAAAATGCCGTAGCCTCGCGTTGGGTCGTTGACCAGAACATGGGTCACAGCCCCTACCAGACGGCCATTCTGCACAATGGGACTGCCGCTCATTCCCTGCACGATGCCGCCGGTCTGCGCCAGCAGGGCCTTGTCCACCACCCGGATGACCATGTTGCGGCGCGGGTCTGCATCGCTGACCCGTTCGATCCGGACATGGTAAGCACGGGGCGTTTCGCCGGAGGTAGTCGACCAGATCTCCGCATCGCCGGTCTGCACCTCCTGTGCAAAGGCAACCTTCATCTTCTGCCCTGCAAATGCGGTGCGGGTAGTACCGTAAACACCGTTTTCTCCGTTGATCCGGATGCTTCCAATGGCGGCGGAACCGATGAACTTTCCCTTCAGCTCCCCCGGACTGCCTGCGGTGCCCATACTGCAACCAGTGATCTGGCAGGACACAATCTCGCCGCTGCGCAGGGCAATGCTCTCGCCGGTATCCCCGTCACTGATGGGATGGCCCAGCCCGGCAAACACGCCCCGGCTCTCATCCACAAAAGTCAGGGTCCCCACTCCGGCCGAGGAGTCCCGCACCCACATCCCGGCCCGCCACTGGCCCGCCGCATTGTCCCAGACAGGCGTCAGGGTGGTGCGCAGCTGTTCCCCGTTCCGGACATAGATGACTTCTGCCGGGTCCCCGCCCGCAGCTTCCAGCGCTTCTTTCACAGCGTCGTTGCCTTCGGTCTCCGTCTGACCGATCCGGATCACCCGGTCCCCCAGCCGCAGGCCGGCCGTCTTGGCCGGGTTGACCGTGCCGCCGCCCGGAGC
>CAVDVT010000345.1:0-2298 GCA_963612415.1 bacterium
GGCTGTGCTGAACGGCGAGCTGCCCTACACCATTGGCGGCGGCATCGGCCAGAGCCGTCTGTGCATGCTGCTGCTGGGCAGCGCCCACATCGGCGAAGTTCAGGCCAGCGTGTGGGACGAAGCCACCCGCAAGGCCTGTGAGGATGCAGGCATTCCGCTGCTGTAATTTTAATCTGTTGTCCCGTCGGTACGCTCGTATCGGCGGGATTTTTCTTTTCAGGCTCTGCTTCTGCGGGGAGCGGATAGTTCCCCCAAAAAACATCACAACAAAAATCCCCCCATCCTGTGAACAGACAGGACGAGGGGAAAGCTAAGGGTTGGCAGGGTTACAGGATGCGCACCCGGATGACGGCGGGGACAGCCGCCAGCTTTTCAGCCAGCTTGGCGTCCACGGCACCGGTGGCGTCCAGCATGGTGTAGGCCATATTCTTTTTGCTCTTGTTCACCATGTTCTCAATGTTCAGGCCCGCTTCTGTGGTCAGGGCGGTGATCTGGCTGATCATGCCCGGCTCATTCTTATGGATGATGCAGATGCGTTTACCGCCTGCACGGGGCTGATGCACCTCCGGCATGTTCACCGAGTGGGTGATGTTGCCGTTTTTGAGGTAATCGCTCAGTTCCTGCGCCGCCATCACCGCGCAGTTGTCCTCAGCTTCCGGGGTGGAAGCGCCCAGATGCGGGGTGCAGACGATGCCAGGCTTACCCAGAATGGCCTCATTGGGGAAGTCGGTCATATAGCCGGAAACTTTTCCCGTCTCCATGGCCTCCAGCAGGGCTTCGGTGTTCACCAGCTCCCCGCGGGCATAGTTCAGGATCTTCACACCGTCCTTGCACAGGGCCAGCGTCTGGGCATTGATGGTATCCTTGGTGGTGGGCAAATAGGGCACATGGATGGTGATGTAATCGCACAGGGGCAGCATATCGTTCAGGTTGACGCAGTGGTGGACCTGGCTGGACAGGTTCCACGCCGCATCGATGGAGATGTAGGGATCGTAGCCGTAGACCTCCATGCCCAGCTCAATGGCACAGTTGGCCACCCGGGAACCAATGGCACCCAGACCAATAACGCCCAGCGTCTTGCCCTTGATCTCGTTGCCCACAAACTGCTTTTTGCCCTTTTCCACGCTCTTGGCCATGGCGGGGTCGCCCGCAAGGCCCTGGCACCACTGGGCAGCGGCCGCCACATTGCGGCTGCCTGCGATCAGCATGCCCACAACCAGCTCGGCCACCGCATTGGCATTGGCACCGGGGGTGTTGAACACCACGATACCCTGCTCCGAGCAGCGTTCCAGCGGGATGTTGTTGACGCCTGCACCGGCACGGGCAATGGCCAGCAGGTTGTCATTGAAGGTGGTGTTCAGCAGGTCGGCGCTACGCACCAAGATGCCGTCCGGCGCATCGGTGTCCACCGATACATCAAACAGGTTCTTGTTCAGCTTTGCCAGTCCCACCGGGCTGATAGCGTTCAGGGTTTTTATAGTAAACATTGTTGTTCTCCTTTATATACGGGCTCACCCTCTCAGGCCGCTTCGCGTCCAGCTCCCCCAAAGGGGGAGCCAACGCATCTGACAGGCAAGCTGCTTCTGGTTTGCAGAAACTCTGCCTCGAAGCTGCAATTGCTTCTCCCTTCGGGAGAGGTGGCAGCGCGTCAGCGCTGACGGAGAGGGTGAGGATGTCAGCGGTTATGCGTTCTCTTTCCGGAACTTCTCCATGAAATCAACGAGCTTGTCGATTCCTTCGGCGGGCATTGCATTATAGATGGAAGCGCGCATGCCGCCCACCAGACGGTGGCCCTTCAGGTTGACAAAGCCAGCTTCGGCGGCTTCGGCGCAGAACTTCTTGTCCATATCCGCATTGGGGCTGGTAAAGGTGACATTCATGGTGCTGCGGTAACGGTGTTCCACAGGATTCGTGAAGAAGTCCTGACCGTCCAGATAATCATACAGCACCTTGGCCTTGGCCTCGTTGATCTTCTGCATATTGGCAAGTCCGCCGATGTCGTTTTCCAGATACTTCAGCACCAGGCCGGTCATGTAGATGCACCAGCAGGGAGGAGTGTTGTACATGCTGTCCTTGGCCAGCAGGGTGGTGTAGTTCATCATGGTGGGCACCGTGTCTGCCGCATGGCCCAGCAGATCGTCCCGGACGATGGCAATGGCCATGCCGGCGGGGGCCACGTTCTTCTGGACGCCGAAATAGATGCAGCCGTACTGGGTCACATCCACCGGCTTGGACAGGATCATGGAACTCATATCTGCTACCAGAGGCACTCCCTCCACCTGAGGCAGTTCCACGTAC
>CAVDVT010000346.1:0-2297 GCA_963612415.1 bacterium
CTACCCCACCACCCAGGCAGCACTGGCCTTTGCAGGGCTGGTGAGCGACCAGACCGACGGCCGGGTGAAGGTGGCGGTGTACAGCGGCGGGGAGCTGGGGGCGGAACAGAGCGTCATCCAGCAGATGCAGTTTGGCGGCATCGATTTTGCCCGTGTTTCCCTGAGCCAGCTGGCCGAGTATGTTCCGGAACTGAGTGTGCTGCAGCTGCCCTATCTTTATAAAGATGCGGCCCAGATGTGGCGGGTGCTGGACGGTGCTATTGGGGACGAGTTCCTTGCACAGCTGGATCCCATGAATGTCGTGGGGCTTTCCTGGTTCGATGCCGGTGTGCGCAGTTTCTACACCCGGGAGAAAGTCGCCTGTCTGGAAGACCTGCAGGGCAAGACCCTGCGGGTGCAGGAGTCCGACATGATGAGCGAGATGGTCTCAGACATGGGGGCCAAGCCGGTGCAGGTGGTGTACAGTCAGGTCTATGCGGCCCTCCACAATGCGCAGATCGACGGGGCCGAGAACAACTGGCCCAGCTATGAGGCCATGGGCCATTATGAGGCGGCCCCCTACTTTCTGGAAGATGAACACACCCGTGTGCCCGAGATCCAGCTGGCCAGCGCCGCCGCAATGGAAAAGCTGGCTGCACTGGATGAACGCTTCCCGGAAGTCCTGCACACCTGTGCCCGGGAATCGGCCCGGACAGAACGCCGCCTGTGGGCCGAGCGGGAAGCCCGTAGCGAAAAGGAACTGCGGGAAAAGGGAATCGAAGTGACCACGCTTTCTGACAGCGAAAAGCAGAAGTTCCGCGCGGCCGTCCAGCCCCTCTACGACCAGTTTTCCGAGCAGGCGGAGCTGATCGAGCGGATACAGAGATCATAAGAGGAGCGCAATGCTGCGTCTGGCTTTGCCGGTGCAGCATTTTCTTTTGCGCAGCGGCAGAAAAAGTACATTGTATCCAAGACGTTGGCGATTATGTCTAAACGAAACTCTTTTTGCTTGTGCAATAAGCCCAAAAGCTATCGTCACATTTTTTGAAAAAACAGGACATTTTTTGAAACCCCTTGTTCTGCCCAAGAAAATTTGCTAAAGTGTGAACAGTGAATGAACGACGGCACAGCCCCTGTGCAGGAACGCTGTACCGCCGGAAGGAAAATTGAAGGAAAACATCAAGGAGGAAATTCTTATGAAAATCTCTCGTCGCAGCTTTCTCGCTGTTGCCGGTGCAGCTACCGCTGCTGCCGCTCTGACCGCTTGCGGTGGTTCTTCCAACAGCACCGCTTCTTCTGCTGCAGGTTCCACTGCTGCATCTTCTACCGCTGCTGCCGGTGATGCCGCCGCTGCTGCTTCTGATCCCAAGGTGACCCTGGTCTACGCCGAGGTCAACCCCCTGGACACCATCGTCGGCCAGACCGCTACCCACTTCAAGGAGAAGGTCGAGGAGCTGACCGGTGGTTCCGTTGTCATCGATGTGCAGGCTTCCGGCGTTCTGGGTTCTGAGAACGACGTTCTGGACGCTATCCTGGGCGGCTCCACTTCCATCGATATGAGCCGTATCTCCGCTTTCGCTCTGACCAGCTACGGCTGCAACAAGTCCAAGCTGCTGAGCATCCCCTTCACCTTTGAGAACCGCGCACACTTCTGGAACTTTGCCAACAGCGATCTGGCTCCTGAGTTCCTGAACGAGCCCCAGGAACTGGGCCTGCCCGTCCGCGGCATCTTCTACGGCGAGGAGGGCTTCCGCCACTTCTTCACCGTCAACCCCGTTTCCGGCATTGAGGATTTCAAGGGCCTGAAGCTGCGTGTGTCCAACGACCCCGTCATGAACGGCATGGTCGAGGGCCTGGGCGCAAACCCCACCGTCGTTTCCTTCGGTGAGCTGTACAGCGCACTGCAGACCGGTGTTGTGGATGGCGCTGAGCAGCCCATCGCAAACTACAAGTCCAACGCCTTCCCCGAGGTTGCCAACAACCTGATCCTGGACGGCCACACTCTGGGCGCTATCCAGGCTGTCATCACCGACAACGCTTGGAGCAAGCTGACCGAGAACCAGCAGGCTGCCATCATGGAGGCCGGTGCTGATACTCAGGCCTTCAACGCAGAGCTGTCTGAGAGCGCTGAGAACAAGGTCCTGGATGAGCTGAAGGCTGGCGGCTGCAACGTTGTGGATGTTCCCGATAAGGCTCCCTGGCAGGAAGCCTGCGCTAAGGTCATCAGCGACAACACCTCTGACCAGGCTGAGCTGTATCAGCAGCTGCTGGATATGAAGGCTTAACAAGAAGCTTTCCAGCCTAAAAAGTTGTAGAAC
>CAVDVT010000347.1:0-2292 GCA_963612415.1 bacterium
GGATAACCCCAGTCGTCCACGAGGTCGAAACGAATGGGCTTCCCCTGAAAGTTCATGCCGGATTTATAGGCCATCCGACTTTGCAGCTGCTTGTTGGGAAGGTGGTAGCGCCTGCCGTCCTTGATGAACACGGTGCCGGTCTCGATAAAGCAGAAGGTCACGTTGGCATCCACACATTCCTGCCGAAGCGATTTGACCCAATCGAAATTGCAGGGGCGGGCACCATCGTAGTTTTCGCCACCGCAGATGACCTGCTCGATCTGCCCGGCGGCAAGGTACTGCCGGATGCTCACCGGCCCGATGAAGGGCGCGCACATGATGCCCTTGTGCTTGAAGGGCAGGTCAAACAGGATGGGAATGCGCTGATCGGCACGGCGCTGGTTTTCGCAGGTGACATTGAAAAAGATGTTCTCCCAGCCGCTGCCCCAGTCCGGCGGCAGGCACTCCCGCACCCGCTGCGGACGCTTGGTGAGCAGGAAAAACACCACATCGCTGCGCTGGCGCATGATACCCCAAGCCTCAGCCCGCCACGGGTCGGCATCTTCCAGAAAGAAATCCGAGGTCATGCAGACCCGGATCTGCTCACCGCTTTGAATTTTGTAGTGCCCGGTGCGGTCTTTCTGGAGCGGATAGGAAAAGCCGTTTTTGGTTTTGTAGATCTCGGCTCCGTTCTGGTCCCGCATCCGGTCGAGAAAATACATGTAGCAGTTCTGGCAGCCTTCGCTGCACTTGACGCAGCCGTGCCATGGATTCCAGATGTCGTGCAGGAAGCTCACCTTCTTTCGGTTCCTATTATAATGGTTGGACAGGCCGGAAACAAGAGCGGCACTTGCGCCAATCTACCGGATGTGATAGGATGAAGAAAACTGTGCAAGGGAGGAACCACCATGCCGTTTCTGATGATCCGCAACGACATCACCAAAGTGGCGGCGGATGCCATTGTCAACCCGGCCAACCGGAACCTTTTGCAGGGCAGCGGCACCAGCCGCGCCATCTATCAGGCGGCAGGGGAGCAGGAGCTGACCGCCGCCTGTGAAGCCATCGGCCACTGCGATTTGGGCAGAGCCGTGTGTACTCCGGCATTCGGTCTGCCCGCAAAATATATTTTCCATGCAGTCTGCCCGGCATGGCACGGCGGCGGGTTCGGCGAAGCAGAACAATTAGCCAGTGCGTACTACTCTGCACTGGAATTGGCCGCAGAGTACCACTGTGAAAGCGTGGCTTTCCCGCTGCTGTCCAGCGGAAATTACGGCTGCCCCAAAGAGCAGGCTTTCCGCATTGCGGTGGACACCATCACACAGTACGTCATGGAGCACGACCTGACCGTGTATCTGGTGCTTTATGACCGGGACGCGCTGGCTGTGAGCCGGAAGCTGTTCGCCTCGGTAGAGGAGTACATCGACGACCACTATGTAGCACAGAACGATGAAAGCTACGGATTCGGCCGTCGGCGCAGGAAATTGGCAGAGCGGCGGAGGCAGCTGGAAGAAGATGCCGCACTGCCAATGCTTGGGGCAGTTCCGGCACCCATGGCGGCCCGCAGTCTGGAAAGCCTGATGAACAACCTTGGCGAGAGCTTCACCACCCGGCTGCTGCGGCTCATTGACGAGCGGGGGCTGAAAGATTCTACGGTGTACAAGCAGTCCAACATCTCCCGGCAGCACTTTTCCAAGATCCAGCGCAACCGCGAGTACAACCCTAAAAAGAAAACCGTGCTGGCCTTTGCGGTGGGACTGCACCTGTCCGAAGATGAGACCATCGACCTGCTCAAGAGTGCGGGCTATGCCTTTTCGGATGGCTCCAAGCGGGACTGGATCGTACGGTACTGCCTGGAACACAAAATCTATAACATCAATCAGGTCAATACGCTGCTGTTTGAATACGATCAGGAACAGCTGGGTGCGTGATTTGTCGCCTGCCCGTTGACCTTTTGCCCTCCGGTTTGTGGTATCCTTTTGCCAACGAAAGCGATACACCACAAAACGGAGGGCATTTATTATGAAGAAAAATCTTACCGAGCTTGTTTTCATTCTGGACCGCAGCGGTTCTATGGGCGGGCTGGAGCAGGACACCATCGGCGGGTTCAATGCTATGCTGACCCGGCAGAAGGAGCAGGAGGGCGAGGCCAACGTGACCACCATCCTGTTCGACCATGAGGTGCAGCTGCTGCACGACCGCTTCCCGCTGAAGGCTGTTGCACCGCTGACGGAAAAGGACTATTACGTCCGTGGCTGCACGGCCCTGTTGGACGCCATTGGTTACGGCGTGGAGAAGATGGTGAACATTCAGTGC
>CAVDVT010000348.1:0-2279 GCA_963612415.1 bacterium
GTGTGAGAATGGCCGTCGATAAAGGCAGTAAAGCCGTGGGTGTGTGCAATGACTTCCTCACTGGTCCAGGGAGAAGAAGACGGGTCTACGCCCAGATGGCCCAGACCAATGATGGTGTCAGCGCCCCAGAACTCTGCCTTGTCAATGGCCTTCTGCACCGCGTCGTAAAGCTTCTGGCCGTCTTCGCCGCCCAGAATGTCGTAGATGTACTTGGTCTGCTTTTCATCCATGAAGTATGCCGGGGTGGACTTGGTAAAGGTCTCAGGGGTAGTCACGCCCACAAAGGCGATCTTGCGGCCGCCCACGCAGAAGAACTTGACGCTGGGCAGCACATGGAAGCCGGTGCGCAGATCGATCCAGTTGCAGGAAACGTAGGGGAAGTCTGCTTCTGCAATGGCGGCCTTTGCGCGGGCCATGCCGTAATCGAACTCATGGTTGCCGGGGGTGGCCAGATCGTAGCCCGCCTCATTCATCAGCTTGATGATGGTGGCGCCATCGTCCATGGAGCCATAAGCGGTGCCCTGGATGTGGTCGCCTGCATCCACCAGCAGAACATCCCTGCCGGTGTCCTCAATGCTCTTTTTCAGGGCAGCAATGGCGGCATAGGTAGGTGCCGGAGATTTGTTGTCGATATAGGTGTGGACATCGTTGGTGTAGAGGATGGTCACATCTGCCTTATCGCCAAAGAAACAATTGGTTTCTTCCGCAAACGCGGCGGGTGCGCCAACGGAGACTGCGGTCAACGCCGTAGCAGTACCAGCAGCTTTCAGGAAGCTGCGGCGGGAAATGAACTGTTTCACAGGGAAAGACCTCCTTTTATTCAATACACTCTTTCAGCCCTCTCCCTTTGTTCCTTGGCAGCAGCGGAGAGGACTACATTCTTATCTAAATCTTAACACACTTCCCTGCTTTCGACAAGAGATTTTTGTAAAATTCAGGTCAAATCATTTCACAAAAGTCATACTGTTTTAGTAAATTCCGTGTATTTTGCCAGAAAAAGAGCAAAGCCCTGCATCCCGTCTCAGGGTGCAGGGCTTTGCCGCATTCAGGAAGGAGTCAGAGAATCGGGGGACGACTCTCAGATAGCATTGTATTCCTTGAGGAACTTCTCAAGATCGGTGCCCTCGATCTTTTTCAGCACTTCCTTGAGGGCCACGCGCTGGATGAAGGGCAGATCCATATCGGTGATCTTCTTGCCATCGCGCAGCTTCACGGTGGCATCGATCAGGCTGCGGACATCATAGGTGCTGCCCCAGACCTCAGGCACGCCGCGGTCGACATTGAGCAGGGTGTACACAGCTTCCATGCCGGTGCGCATGGAATACTCGGTGGTGAAGATGGTGTCACGGCCGGTCTCAGCAAACTGGCCAAGGAAAGCAAAGTTGACAGCACCCTGCGGCACGATGTCGGGACGGTCGCCAAAGGCACGGGGCATGAAGAAGGCATCGATATAGGGCATCATGACCGGCACGGTGTTGGCGCTGTGTTCTGCCAGCTCTGCAATGTCCTCCGTGGGCACACCAATGTGGTACAGCCACTCCATGCAGATCTCGCGGCCGGTGCAGTCGCGCATGGGCTTCTTGACATAATCGCCGGGCTTGTCGCTGAACAGGCCGTAGACCCAGACACAGAGCTGGTTCTTGGGCTGGTCACGGAACTGCTGCTGACGGTTCAGCGTCCAGCTGAGCAGCCAGCTGGAATCCTTGACCGTGACGATGCCGCCGGTGACGGTGTGGCCGCTGAACGGGTCACGCTTGCAGATCTTCTTGATATACTGGGGGATCTTGTCGTCCAGCGTGGTGATGGTGGCGCTTTCCCAGTTGGACAGCTCGGGCTGAGAGCAGAACTTTTCGGGGTGGCCGAAGGAAGGATCCTGTGCGGCGATCTTCTTCCACAGATCCCAGCCGTTGCCCGGCTTGATGGTGGGATCAAAACCGGCAGCCTTGTCCTGGGAACCAATGGTGCAGCTTTCCACGCAGCCGCCGTTGGTGATGAACAGCAGATCGTTCTCGGTCAGGTCAATGACCTTCGTCTCACCCTTGTGGTCCACGGTCACGCTGCTGGCCTGCTTTTTGCCCTCTGCGATCTTGAACTGGACATCGGTGACCTTGGTCTCATACTGGAAATCCACGCCGTGGTCTTTCAGGTAGGTGACCATAGGCAGGATGATGGACTCGTACTGGTTGTAGCGGGTAAAGCGCAGGGCGGTGAAGTCGGGCAGACCACCGATGTGGTGGATATAGCGCTTGAGGTAGAGCTTCATCTCCAGTGCGCTGTGC
>CAVDVT010000349.1:0-2257 GCA_963612415.1 bacterium
ATGGGGGTGGGCATCTCCCGGTCTTCGCCGGCCAGCGAGACGATGTACTGTGCCAGCTTGCGGGAGTTGAACTGGTAGACGCTCTTCACCTCGTCCCGTTCCGCTGTCGGGATGGGATCGCCGGTAATGGCCAGCACTTCCCGCACCCCTTCGGCGTACAGGCCCAGCAGCAGGGCCTTGGTGGCGTTCAGGTTCCGGTCGCGGCAGGTCATGTGGGGCAGAACGCTCAGCCCCAGCTCCCGGTGGACCCGGCAGGCCACCAGCGAGGAATCCATCCGGGCCCGGGCAATGGGGCAGTCGGCAATGGTCAGCAGGTCTGCCCCGGCGGCCTGCAGCTTTGCAGCCCCCTCCAGATAACCGGTCAGGTCGGCATTCTTGGGGGAATCCAGCTCAATGGCAATGACCTTTTCGCCCGCGTTGAGTTTTTTCAGGAAAGCGTCTTCCTTTTCCACTTCCGGTTTTGCAGCAGTGGAAAATTCCGCTGCCGGAGCAATACTTTCCACCGCAGGCAGAGCATCCAGTTCCTTCCGCAGGGCCGCAATGTGGGCAGGCGTCGTGCCGCAGCAGCCGCCCAGAATGCGCACCACGCCATCTGCCGCCAGACGGCTGAGTTCCTGTGCAAAATATTCCGGCTTGCCCTGATACTTCACCTGCGTCCGGGTAACCACCGGGTAGCCCGCATTGGGCATGACCGACAGCAGCAGACCGCAGCCGGAAAGCTGCTTTGCCAGCGTCCGCATGGCACCGGGGGCCGACACGCAGTTCAGGCCCACAGCATCCACGAGGCTGCTTGCCGCCATCCGGCGGGCAAGGTCTTTGCAGTAGATGCCCTCGCGGGTGTAGCCATCCGGCAGCACAGCAAAGGACACCAGCACAAAGGCCTCCGGCACTTCGGCCTTGATGGCCTGCACGGCTTCCAGAACACCTGCATCGGAACTCAGCGTCTCGAACAGGAAGTTCTTTGCCCCCAGTGCCGCAAACTGTTTTGCCGCTGCCGTGTACACCTGCCCTGCCGGAAGGGCCTCGGTATCCGGGGCCGGGCCAAGGTCTGCAAACACCGCCGTGCCGCTCTGCCCCGCTGCTTCCACAGCCAGCTTCCAGCCCGCCTGCGCCAGCTGCTCCCAGCCGGGCGTGTGGGCTGCTGCCATCCGGGGCAGGCTGAAGGTGTTGGTCTTGAGGGCATCCGCCCCCGCCGCCAGATACTCGCGGTGGACAGCCAGCACCCCCGCCGGGTCGGTCAGGTTGGCCTGCTCGCACTCGACTCCCGGGGCCGCTTTGTAATAGGTGCCCATGCCGCCGTCAAACAGCAGGGGCCGGGTGCGGAGATATTCACGGATATCGATCATATATACTTCCTCACTTATTGCACAATGCCACATTTTACGATATCATACTATCATTAAACTTATTTTGTTAAAGGAGCCACGCGTTATGGATTCCAAGAATCCTGAACGCCATCGCCCTACTTCTTCAGTTTAATAAAGTTTTGCCTCTTGTCAAGCGTTTTTTCGCACCACAGCTTGCAGGCGGGGCCGTTTTGTGCTATCCTATGCGTAACTTTTGAACTGTGAGGAGGGATGTGTCATGCGCCATGCAGGCACACAGAAGATCGAGACTCCGCGGCTGGTACTGCGCCGCCTGACCCCGGAGGACGCCCCCATGATGTACGCCAACTGGGCCAGCGACCCGGAGGTGACCCGCTGGCTGCGGTGGGAGCCCCACAAAAATGCGGACGAGACCCGGGAGCTGCTGGCCGCATGGGCACTGCTCTATTCCAACAAGGACTACTACCAGTGGGCCATTGTGGAAAAAGCCACCGGACAGGTCTTCGGCTCCATCAGCATTTTCACATCCAGTTCCGCCGAACCGGAGCGCGACCCCTGGCCCGGCTTTGACCACACCAACGGCGTGTGGGAAGTGGGCTACTGCATCGGCAAGGCCTGGTGGAACAAAGGCTTCACCACCGAAGCGCTGAAAGCAGTGGCAGAATACTGGTTCAAAAATACGGACAGCAGCTGGCTGGCCTGCTGCCACGCGTTTGAAAACCCTGCCAGCGGCAGAGTTCAGCAGAAGGCGGGCTTTGTCTACGACCACGATGCCGTATACCACAAATTTGACGGCACCCCCGTCCCCTGCAAGTGCTATGCTCTTACGAGAGAGAATTACAAAAAGCTTTATCGATAGCTCAGTCACTTCCCCGCTCTGCCAAGGGCTCCCCTATTAGGGGAGCTGGCACGCGAAGCGTGACTGAGAGGTT
>CAVDVT010000350.1:0-2256 GCA_963612415.1 bacterium
TCCTCATACAGTTTGTTGGAGGGGATCTTGCCCTCAGCGATCATGCAAAACAGACAATCTTCCATGGGAATTGCTCCTTTCCAAATCAGCCCAGCTGCTTCTCCACGATACCCTTGACCGCAGCCAGAGCTTCGTCGATCTTGGTCTCGTCCTTCAGGCCAGCCATTGCAAAATCGGGCTTGCCGCCGCCCTTGCCGCCGGCAATGGCGCTGATCTCCTTGACCAGGCTGCCAGCCTTCAGGCCCTTTTCCTGAGCCAGCTTGTTCACGGTGACAGCCATGGTGATCTTCTCCTCGGCCTTGCCCACCAGAACAGCCACCACGGGCTTGACAGCCTTCTCGCGGACGGTATCGCACATGCCGCGCAGGGTCTCGCCGGTGGTTCCGGTGAAGTAAGCGGAAGCGATCTTCACGCCGCCCACTTCCTCAGCGTTGTCGAACAGGCTGGTGACCTTGGAAGCAGCGATCTTTGCCTTGACCTCGTCCAGCTCCTTGCTCATGGCCTTGTTCTCGGCCATCACGGCCTCAGCGCGGGCGGTCAGGTTGGAAACGTTGTTTGCCTTCAGGGTGCCTGCCACGGTGTGCAGCAGCTTCTCCTGCTCGTTGGCACGCAGCAGCAGGTTCTTGCCGGTAACAGCCTCGATGCGGCGGATGCCTGCGGCCACAGAGGACTCGCTGACGATCTTGAAGCAGCCGATCTGGGCAGTGTTCTTGACATGGGTGCCGCCGCAGAACTCGGTGGACCAGCCCTCGATATCGACCACGCGGACCACCTTGCCGTACTTCTCGCCAAACAGGGCCATTGCACCCAGCTTCTTGGCTTCCTCAATGGGCATCTCCTTGACGTTGACGTTCATCGCGTCAAAGATGCGGTCATTGACGATCTTCTCCACGCGGGCCAGTTCCTCGGGGGTAACGGCGCTGAAGTGGGTGAAGTCGAAGTGGGTGATGGAAGCATCCTGGTAGGAACCTGCCTGGTGGACGTGGTCACCCAGCACCTCGCGCAGGGCAGCCTGCAGCAGGTGGGTAGCAGTGTGGTTGCGGCAGATGGACATCCGGTATTCCTTGTCCACACGGGCATTCAGATGGTCACCCACCTTCACGATGCCGCTTTCCAGCACACAGGTGTGGACATAGTAGCCCTTGGGGGTCTTCTTGACATCCAGCACGCGCAGGCTGCACTCGGGGCCGGTCAGCAGGCCGTTGTCTGCCACCTGGCCGCCCATCTCAGCGTAGAACGGGGTCTTATCCAGAACCACCAGAACGCCTTCCTTGGCCTGCTCATCGGTAGCAATGGCATCGGTCAGGGTCTCCTCGTCGCTCAGAGCCACCACAACACCCTCGTCGTTCAGGGTCTCGTAGCCGGTGAAGACGGTGGGCTCAGCGGTCAGGCCGCCGAACAGGTCTTCGCTCCAGCCGGAGATGTTCTTTTTCAGGCGCTCAGCACGGGCACGCTCCTTCTGCTTCTTCATCTCTGCATGGAAGCCGTCCTCGTCGATCTCAATGCCCTGCTCGGCAGCGATCTCCTTGGTCAGATCCAGAGGGAAGCCGAAGGTATCGTTCAGCTTGAAGACATCCAGACCCTTCAGCAGGTGCTGGTGAGCCTTCTCCAGACCGTCGATCATGTTGTTCAGGATGTTCATGCCGGCGTCGATGGTGCGGGCAAAGTTTGCTTCCTCGGTGCCGATGACCTTCTTGATATAGGCATCATGCTCGCGCAGCTCGGGGTAAGCGGACTCGCTGGACTGGATGACAGTCTCCACCAGCTCCACCAGGAACGGGCGGGTGATGCCCAGCATCCGGCCATGGCGGGCAGCACGGCGGAGCAGACGGCGCAGCACGTAGCCGCGGCCCTCGTTGGAGGGCAGAATGCCGTCGGACACCATGAAGGTGCAGCTGCGGATGTGGTCGGTGATAACGCGGATGGAGATATCGTCCTTGGCATTTGCGCCGTAGGTCTTGCCGGCGATATGCTCCACATGGTGCAGCACGCTCTGAACGGTATCCACCTCAAACAGGTTGCCAACACCCTGCATCACGCAGGCCAGACGCTCCAGGCCCATGCCGGTATCGATGTTGGGACGAGCCAGACGCTCGTAGTGGCCCTTACCGTCGGCATCGAACTGGCTGAACACCAGGTTCCAGATTTCCATATAGCGGTCGCAGTCACAGCCCACGCCGCAGGTCGGCTTGCCGCAGCCGTACTCGGGGCCGCGGTCAAAGTAGATCTCAGAGCAGGGGCCGCACGGGCCGGAGC
>CAVDVT010000351.1:0-2250 GCA_963612415.1 bacterium
CTTCAGCACCCCGCAGGACAAGCGCACAGAAGATTATATTTCGGGCCGGTTTGGCTAAGGAGGAGTTTTGCTATGAGCAACCGCACACAGTACGAAGCCGACCTTGCTGCCCTGAAAAGCGCACTGGCCGGGATGGGCCAGCATGCCGCCGACGCCGTGGAAGCGGCACTGGAGGCCCTGATCACCGCCGACGCCGACGCGGCCGCAGCCGTGGTCAAGGGCGATGGACAGATCAACAGCATGCAGCGGGACATCGAACACCGCTGCATGACCCTGCTGCTGCGCCAGCAGCCTGTGGCCGGCGACCTGCGCCGCATTTCCACCGCCATGAAGGTGGTCACGGATCTGGAGCGCATCGGCGACCATGCTGCCGATATCGCTGAGATCATCCCCCATCTGGTGTCCGTCCGCAAGGCGGGCGACCCGGCCGTCAGTCAGGCAATCCGGATGGGACAGAAGGCCCACAAGATGATCCTGGATGCCCTTGCCGCCCTGACCGGTGAGGATGAGGCCGCAGCCCTGAAGGTCATTGCGGCCGACGACGAGGTGGACTACGATTTCAACGCCGTCAAGCACACCCTTGCGGCTGAGATCGCCGCGGATCCCGCCAAGGTAGATGCTGCCCTTGACCTGCTGATGGTCATCAAGTATCTGGAGCGCATCGGCGACCACGCCGTGAACCTTGCCGAGTGGGTGGAGTTTGTCCGCACCGGCCGGTATCAGAATGAGAATATGTTCTAAGTTTTGATTTGATTCTCCTGGGAAAGAACTGCCGCATCAAGGTGCGGCAGTTCTTTTTCTGAAAAATTTTGAGGCTTTTGCAATTTTTTCCGAATCCCGTCCGTATTATAGTCAGAAAGGCTTCCGTGGGAAGCCTGCTGAACTGGCTGCGGCGGGTGTCCGGCATCCCCCTGTCCCCGCCCGCCGCGCCGCAACGGAGGGTTTGACTCTATGGCACAGATCAAGAATTTTCCGCTGGAAGCGCGCGGCGAAACGGTCAGCCGGGAAGCGCTGGTCCAGGCGGCATTACAGGAGATCACGCAGAATTACCGCGAAGCAAGTCTTTCCAACGTGGCCCGCACCTACGGCGTCTCGCTGGCCTATGTCAGTGAGTGCGTCCGCGCCCAGACCGGAAAGACCTACAAGGAGCTGCTGCAGAAGCACCGGATGGAGACCGCCGCCCGCCTGCTGCGCCGCAGCGATCTGAACATCCAGCAGATCATCACCCAGGTGGGCTACGAGAACACCAGCTATTTCTACCGCCTGTTCCATGAGCGGTACGGCCAGAGCCCCCGGGAGTACCGCCGGGCCCGCGCCCAGCGGATGCGCACCAGCGCATAAACCGCAGCGCAGAACCACAAAAAGACGCACTGCCGCAGATGCAAAGCGGCAGCGCGCCTTTCTTTTTGTGCGCAGGAGCAAAAACTGGAATTTGCGCCCGGGTTGTGATATGATAAAACAAATGATTCCGGGTGCGGCGGCCTGTCCGTGCCCAAGAGAGGGTGGATGAAGATGTTTCGTGGAGCAAGACGCTCGGATCTGGATGCGATCCTGAAAATTTATGCCCGTGCCCGCCAGCAGATGGCCGAGGCCGGGAACCCGACTCAGTGGGGGGACAGCTTTCCGCCGCAGGAGCTGCTGGAAGAAGATATCGACTCCAACCGGCTGTTCGTGTACCTTGTCAATGGGGAGCTGGAGGGCGTGTTTGCCTTTATCCTTGGCCCTGACCCCACCTATGCCAGGATCGAGGACGGGCACTGGCTCAACGATACCCTGCCCTATGGCACCATCCACCGGCTGGCCTCGGCCGGCAAGCGCCCGGGCGTGGCCACCGAGGTCATTACCTGGTGTCTGGAACACTGTGAGAGCCTGCGGGCCGATACCCACGCCGACAACAAGATCATGCAGCATCTGCTGGAGAAAAACGGCTTCACGAAGTGCGGCATCATCCATGTGGCAAACGGCACGCCCCGCATTGCCTACCAGAAGATGTCGCTGACCCTGCCGCTGAACCGGGAATAAAAAACCTGGATTCGTGATTTTACGGCGGAATGCTTGACTTTTACAGTGCGGATGAATATAATAAAAGCATGAACGAGAATGTGAACTGATTTGTAGGTTCACCAAAACAGCAAGAAGCCCCCCGGAGCGGCAACTCCGAGGGGCTTCCTGTTTTGCCCGGGGTCAGTGCTTACCGGCCTTGAACTGTTCGTCAAGCCACTTGCTGATGTAGTCAGCCACTACACCTGC
>CAVDVT010000352.1:0-2248 GCA_963612415.1 bacterium
ATTTATGGTATTATAATGATAGCTTCCACATCCTGCACAGCGGATGTGGATCGAAATGAGGTGTTTTTATGAGTGACAGAGAAAAAATTGTTCAGCTGCTGGATGAAGTTCCTGCCTACAAGCTGGGCTATATCCTGGCATATGTACAGGGCATTGCTGCTGATGAGGATGCCGATGACGCATACTGCGAACAACTTTACCAGAATTATCTCCGCGACCCTGACCGTGGACAGACCTGTACTGAGGACGAAGTCTGCAAAGAACTCGGCATTGCTTTATGAGTTATACGATTCTGTACGAAAAGCCCGCCCTCAAGTTCATTAAAAAGCAGCCCAAAGAGCAGCAGCGCCGTATTCTGGAAGCCATCCATGCTCTGCCAGACTACGGCGATATCAAGCAGATGAAGGGCCACGCCGACCTGCTTCGGCTGCGTGTTGGTCCTTACCGAATCCTTTACAGTGTTGATAACGGTCAGCTGATCATCCGCATCATCGATGCAGGTAATCGTGGACAGATCTATAACCGGTATTGAATTTCAGACACCCCCATCAAGACACTGCCTTTTATATTCACAAAAAGCGCTGTTTCTTCCCGAAACAGCGCTTTTCCTTTGCTTATTTTTCTCTATCCCAGAAACATCCGGAACCGGCCTTTACAGCTTCCAGCCTGCGGCCTGCTTACGGCCGCCGACGAACTCCGCATAGATGCCGGGCTGTCCGATGAGCTGCTCATGGGTGCCCTGCTGGACGATGCGGCCATGATCCACCACCAGGATCTGGTCGGCATGACGCACCGTCTTGAGCCGGTGAGCGATCATCAGGATGGTCTTGTCCCGGGTCAGGGCCTCAATGGCCTTCTGTAGGCGGTCTTCGTTTTCGGGGTCCACGCTGGCGGTGGCCTCGTCCAGAATGACGATGGGCGCGTCCTTCAGCATGGCGCGGGCAATGCTGATGCGCTGCTTCTCGCCGCCGGAAAGCGATGCACCGCCTTCCCCGATGACCGTGTTGTAGCCATCGGGCAGAGCCTCGATGAAATCGTCGCAGCAGGCTTTCTTTGCTGCTGCCGCCACCTGCTCATGGGTGGCATCCGGGCAGCCGAACTTGATGTTGTTCTCAATGGTATCTGCAAACAGATACACGTTCTGGAACACCATGCTGATCTGATCCATCAGACTTTCCAGCGTGTAGTCCCGCACATCCACGCCGCCGATCTTCACACTGCCGCCGTCCACATCCCAGAAGCGGGCGATCAGGCTGCACAGGGTGGTCTTGCCGGAGCCGGAGGGACCGATGATGGCCGTGGTGGTCTTGTCCGGGATGGTCAGGCTGACATCATGCAGGATCTGCTTGTTCTCGTAGGAAAAATCCACGTGGTCAAACAGGATATCATGCTTTTCCGGGGCAATGGCCTTGCCCTGCTCGTCCATCTGCGGCATCTGTTCCATTTCCACAGTACGGTCTATGCTGGCCGCTGCCAGACGCAGCATGGAAACGCCCATGCCAAAAGCTTTGATCTGGTTGAAGACCATAAAGGACATTACCAGCACCATCAGGGCGTTGGCCAGAGCCATGGTGCCGTTTTTCCACAGCAGAATGGCTGCCAGCATCATAGCCACACTGGCCAGCTGCAGCACCGCCTCCTCTGCGGCAGTGTAGGGCGTCATGACCTTTTCCACTTCCAGATTCGCCTTGCGGTTGGCTTCCACTGCATCCTGCAGCTTTTTGTCGCCCCGGCCGCTGAGGTTGAAGGACTTGATCACACTCATGCCCTGCACATTTTCCAGCACTGCTTCGATCAGCGCAGTCTGGGACTTCTGGGTATCGTCTGCGATGAGGGCGCTCTTTTTCTCCATGGCCGACACCACCGCCAGATACAGCAGGATCCCGGCCAGCACGATCAGGCCGATGCGCCAGTCAAACACAAGGATGATCACCGCAAACACCGCTGTTGTGATCAGGCCGCCCAGAATGTTGACCAGGACCATGGGCACCATGCTCTCGATGCTGCCCACCACCGTGGTGCAGACACCGGAAAGCTGGCCCAGACTGCTCTCGTTAAAATAGCCCATGGGCACGCTTTTGAGTTTATCTGCAATGGAGATGCGGCGGTCTGCAGCCATAAAGTAGCCTGCGTGGGTCTGCAGCTGCTTGGAATAGCTGGAAGCCACAGCCCCGCCAAAAATACTTATCAGCACCAGGATCAGGGCCAGCCACGCCGTGCCTGCGCCGGTGCTGCCGCTCGTCAGGCC
>CAVDVT010000353.1:0-2242 GCA_963612415.1 bacterium
GGCCAGCTTCCTGCCCTGCCCCACATGGGTGCGGACGATGGAGCCAAGGAAGCTGCCCGCCTCCCGCGCCTCACAGCAGAGCTGATCGGTCAGCAGGACCGGCTCATAGCCCAGCTCCCGGCAGGCATGGGCGGCAGCGGTGCAAAGCTCCCGCACACTGCCGGTGATCTGGGTGGTCACGTTATCCAGCGCTTTGGGCGTCTCCTGTGCCAGAAGGGCTTTTGCCTGTTCCGAGAGCTTCAGGTGGTATTTTTCCGCAATGGCAAGCGCCTGCGCACAGGTGGAAGTATCCGGCACCGCCGGGCCGCTGGCGATCATGTCCAGCGGGTCGCCCATAATATCGCTCAGCACGATGCTGAACACCTGCGCCGGGGCACACGCCTGTGCAAACCGCCCGCCCTTGACGCCGGACAGCCGCTTGCGGATGGTGTTCATCTCCACGATGTCGGCCCCGCTGGCCAGCAGCTGACCGGTAATGTCCTGCAACTCCGCGCCCGGGATCAGCGGCTGCTCAAACAGCGCGCTGCCGCCGCCGGAGAGCAGAAACAGCACCGTGTCCTCCGCCGTCAGGCCGCGCACCAGCTCCAGCGCCTTTTCGGTGGCGGCAAAACTGTTCTCATCCGGCACCGGGTGGCCTGCTTCATAACAATTTACTCCCAGGATTTCGCCCTTCACATGGTCGTATTTGGTCACGACCACGCCGCCGTCCAAATGGCCCAGCGCCTCCGCTGCGGCGCGGGCCATCTGCCACGCCGCCTTGCCGGCAGCCACCAGCAGCACCTTGCCGCCTCTGGACTGGAAAGACTTCAGTGCGCGGCGCACGGCCTCGTCCGGCAGAACGGCATTCAGACTGGAGCGGAGGATGGCATCCGCATCCCTGCGCAGTGTCGAGTTCATGAAACAGACCTCCTTGTGGGGTAAGATTTACAGCAGACCGGGTTCAGCTTGAAGTCCACATCGCGGGTGCGGCGGGTGAACTCCGCCGTCTGGGTGATGTCGCCGCTGGTGTCCTTCATGCCCACGATGTTGGGCACGTTGTGGGCCAGTTCTTCCACAAGCTGGGCGCTCATGGTGTAGCCGACCCGTCCGGGATTATTATACAGCAAAACCGGCGTTTCGGGAACACTTTCGGCAATGGTTTTGAAGTGACCGTACAGCTCGTCGTAAGTCGGCTTGAGGAACATGGGCTGTAAAACGCTCACCGCCGCCTTTGGCGCTCAGGGTATCGATGGCGGCCTGCAGCCGCTCAGTCTGCAGATGGTCTGCATCCGGCACGGCCGCCGCCTGTACCCCACTGCCGTGGGCCGCTATGTGGTGGAGTGCGCCCAGAAAATTCTGGACGAGCAGAACCGGATGCTCCTGACCATGAAGGATGTCACCGGCAGCAACCGGAAACGCATCCGCCTGGCAACTGCCCCCAACCGCGGCGCGACCATTTACAGTAAAATTTACAATCCTTTTTCCCGCCGATATCCGGATATCGCCCTGAGCCTTTGTTCCAGGAAGCCGGATTCCAGCCAGTCGTTGCGTTTTGAATCCGATGACGTGCTGCTGGTCGATTCCATGATGCACCAGGCCGTTGGCGTCGGCCTGGTCAGCAAGGCACATGTGTTCCCCTGCGAAGAACTGGTCTACCGTCCGCTGGACCCGCCTGTGCGCCAGACGCTCCACCTGCGCTACCCGCTGGGCCACACCCTCACCGAACCCGAATACTATCTGGCGGGCCTTCTGGCCGAAGAACGCCTGGTCGACCCGCGCTATCAGCCCGCTGACAGTCCCTTCGTGGCCCAGCTGCTGGAAAACGTCCGGGCCGCTGCCCTGCCTGCAAAAAACAAAAACACCGCTCACGGGGCCGTCGGCACAGCCCTGCAAACGGTGCAGGAAGTCAATCTGGATACGAAGGTGTTGGAATATCTCATCGCCATTGTGGAGGAACAGAGCCTTTCCAGGGCGGCGGAGCGGTTCTTTCTGGCCCAGCCTGCCCTCTCGCGCCACCTGCGCAGTGTGGAGGCCATGGTGGGGATGCCGCTGTTCTCCCGCGAACACAACCGCCTGCACCCCACCAGTGCGGGAACCATCTTCGTCAACAACACCCGCAACATCCTCCGCATTGAAAACGAGATGTTCGCCCACACCCAGTCCTATTATGCCGGGCGCGGCGGACACCTCTACCTCAGCTGCGACCCGCTGCCGCAGGATTTTGTCCCCCATCCGCAGCTGCTGGCTGAACAGGGTTCCACCC
>CAVDVT010000354.1:0-2233 GCA_963612415.1 bacterium
GGAACTTGGCCTGCTGAAGATGGACTTTCTGGGACTTCGGACACTGACCGTTATCCGGGATGCAGAGCTTGCCATCCAGAAAAAACAGCCGGATTTCGCCATTGCAAAGCTGGATTACGATGACCCGGAAACCTACAAGATGCTCTCCCGCGGTGAGACGGAGGGCGTGTTCCAGTTGGAATCCACCGGCATGAAGCAGGTCCTGGTAGGCTTGCAGCCCCAGAATCTGGAAGATGTCATCGCTCTGATCAGCCTGTACCGCCCCGGCCCCATGGACTCTATCCCGACCTACCTGCGCAACCGTCACGAGCCAGATAAGATCAGCTATAAGACCCCGCAGCTGGCCCATATTCTGGATGTGACCAACGGCTGTATCGTCTATCAGGAACAGGTCATGCAGATCTTCCGGGAACTGGCTGGGTTCTCTTTTGGGCAGGCCGATAATGTCCGCCGTGCCATGAGCAAAAAGAAACACGCTGTGATGGAAGCGGAACGGGAACACTTTGTCCACGGCTGCACCGACCCCGGCAATGAATGCCCCGGCTGTGTGGCAAATGGCATCTCGGAAAAAGTTGCAAACGAGATCTACGATGAAATGATCAGTTTTGCATCTTATGCTTTCAACAAGAGCCATGCGGCCTGCTATGCCTATGTGGCATTCCAGACGGCTTATCTCAAATGCCATTATCCCAGCGAGTTTATGGCAGCGTTGCTGACCAGTGTGCTGGATAACACCGATAAGGTCATTGAATATTCAGGTGAGTGTGCCCGTCTGGGCATCAAGGTCCTGCCGCCGGATATCAACATCTCGGGCGGCGGCTTTACCGCAGATGATAAGGGACAGATCCGCTTTGGCCTGAACGCCGTCAAAAACGTCGGCACCAAGCTGATCGACCGTGTGGTGGAGGAACGGCAGGGAGATCCTTATACCAGCCTTTACGATTTCTGCAAGCGGATGTATGGCACAGAACTGAACCGCCGGGCCATTGAAAGCCTGATCAAGGCGGGTGCATTTGATGCACTGGGCAGCAACCGTCACAGCCTTGTGGAAGCCACAGAAGGAATCCTGAAAAGCGTGGAAAGTGATGCCCGGCGGAATCTGGACGGACAGCTGGATCTGTTCTCCGTCATGAGCGGCATGGCAGAGGAGCCTGCCGAGGACACTTACGAGATCAAGCCCTACCCGGAGTACAGCCACACGGAGCTGCTTCAGCAGGAGAAAGAGGTAAGCGGCCTGTACCTTTCCGGTCACCCGCTGGATGCTTACCGGGAGCAGTCGGCCAAATTTGCCACCCATTCCATCAAGGCACTGACCGGCGAAGATGCCCATGTGCTGGACAACACCCATGTCCGGATCGTCTGCACCATTGTCAAAAGCCGGATGATGACGACCAAGTCCAACACCATGATGGCCTTTACCAATGTGGAAGACCTGACCGGCACCATGGAAGTCATCGTCTTTCCGCGCGTTCTGGATACCTTCCGGGATGCGTTGCGGGAAAATGCGGTAGTCGTGATCGAAGGCAGGCTCTCGGTACGGGAAGATGAACCTTCCAAACTGATGGCGGAGAGCATTTCCCCCATTGAGGGGTATAATCCCAGCCGTCCGCAGGCCAACCGCCCGAATCTGATGCGGGATGCTGCCAAACGGCTTTACGTCCGCCTGCCGTCCCGTACCTGCCCGGAATATGCAAAGGTCATCAACCTTCTGGAGATCTTTGACGGCGATATGCCGGTGATCTTTTATATGGAAGACACCAAGCAGAAGCTTGCCGCCCCGCGCAGGCTGTACACATCCGGGCATCCGCTTTTCTTTGAAGAACTGCGCCGGATCGTGGGCGAAAAGAACGTTGCAACAAAATGACATGCAGCTGCACCAATCAAACCAGACGCATTTTGCTGCAAAACCGCGTCAGAATGCACACTTTCTGACTTTAACAAAATTTTAACGTTGTTTCAAAAAGGTATTGGATTCAAGCGCGAACTGTGTTATAATGGTTCAAGGCAAGTTACAATCTGAGCAAAGCATTGGAGCGTTGTCCGGAAGAAGGGGACCTTGGCTCCATGGGTGAACGAAGAAACAATTGGAGGGAATCTTTCAATGGAAAAGCAAATCAAAACGATCGGTGTGCTGACCAGCGGCGGCGACGCCCCCGGCATGAACGCTGCGGTGCGCGCTGTGGTTCGTACCGGCCTGCACAAGGGCTTCCGCATGATCGGCATTCAGCGCGGT
>CAVDVT010000355.1:0-2231 GCA_963612415.1 bacterium
CCGTGAGGGGCCTTTGCCGTTTCCAGAGGGGGAACGGGCAGGGCAAGCAAGGTGGCACCGCAGAATCGAATTTACCGATCCTGTCCTTGTGGATGAACACACAGGGACGGGGTCGTTTTTTATTACCCGTTCCGCAAGTGGAGCGGGTTTTTTATTTTGCCGCCCGCTCCGGGAAAGGAGCAACCGCTATGAAAACCATGAACATGATCTCCCGCCGTAACTTCCTCAAGGCCGCAACTGCCGCCGCTGTCGTTTCCGCACTGGGCCTGACCGGCTGCGGGTCTTCCGGTTCTTCCACCGCTGCAGCTTCCGGCACCGCTTCCAGCGCCGCTGCCTCCTCTGCAGCGGCCGCAGAAGCAGGCCAGACCTTCAAGGTGGGCATCGTCAACTATGTGGACCACGCTTCCCTCAACCAGATCGTGGCCTCCGTTGAGAGCCGTCTGGACGAGCTGGGCAAGGAAAAGGGCGTCACCTTTGATTACGCCGACTACTACGCCAACGCTCAGGCCGACCAGAGCAACCTGAACCAGATCGGCGCCGACCTTGTGGCCGACGACGTGGACGTGATCGTGGCCGTGGCCACCCCCACCGCCGCCACCATGCTGGCCGCTGTGGAGGACACCGGCATCCCCGTGGTCTACTCCGCCGTCACCGACCCCGCCGCCGCAGGCTTTGACGGCGAGGAGGGCATCACCGGCACCTCCGACGCCCTGAACACCGACGCCATCATGAACCTGATCCTGGCCGTCAACCCCGACATCGACACCATCGGCCTGCTGTATGACCTGAGCCAGGATTCCTCCACCCAGGCCATTGCCGACGCCAAGGCCTTCTGTGACGGCAAGGGCATCCAGTACATCGAGAAGAACGGCACCACCACCGCTGAGGTGCAGATGGCTGCCGAGGCCCTCATTGCCGCCGGTGTCAAGGCCGTGTTCACCCCCACCGACAACACTGTGATGACCGCAGAGCTGTCCATCTACGAGACCTTCCTGGATGCAGGCGTCCAGCACTACACCGGTGCCGACAGCTTTGCCCTGAACGGTGCCTTTGTGGGCTACGGCGTGGACTACGTCCAGCTGGGCGAGGCCACCGCCGACATGGTGTCCGAGCTGCTGTGCGACGGCAAGACCCCTGCCGACCTGCCCTACCGCACCTTTGACAACGGCATCGTCACCATCAACACCGAGAGCTGCGAGGCACTGGGCCTTGACCTTGACACCGTGAAAAAGGCCTTTGAGCCCTACTGCACCGAGATCGTGGAGGTCACGACGCAGGAGAATTTTTAAGGGATATGCCCTCTCCGTCAGCGCTGATGCGCTGCCACCTCTCCCAAAGGGAGAGGCAATTGCGGCTTCGGGTTCAGCCCCTGCAAATTTGCAGCCGCTTTCCTGTTAGATGCGTTGGCTCCCCCTTCGGGGGAGCTGGCAAAGCCGCAGGCTTTGACTGAGAGGGTTATTACATTTATAATAAAGGAGTACATTTCACCATGCTGGCGAGTATCTTTTCGCTCAACGTGATCCAGACCGCGCTGGAACTGGGCTGCATCTACGCCCTGGTAGCGCTGGCGCTGTTTCTGAGCTATTCCATCCTGAACATTGCAGACCTGTCCACCGACGGCTGCTTCACCCTTGGGTGTGCCGTGGCGTGTCAGGTGGCACTGGCGGGCCACCCCATTCTGGCGCTGGCAGCCGCCATGGCCGCTGGAGTATGCTCGGGCTTCGTCACAGCTTTTCTGCAGACCCGGCTGGGCGTGGAGAGCATCATGGCGGGCATCATCGTCAACACGGGTCTGTACACCATCAATCTGGCCGTTATGGGCTTCTCGTCCACCCTGTCGCTGGTCAAGACCGACACCGTGTTCTCGCTGGCCAAGACCGCGCTGGCCTTCACCGGCGGGTGGTATAAGCTGGTCATTGCCGGGGTGGTCATTGCCCTGGCAGGCGCCGGCATGGTGGGCTTTCTGGGCACCCGGCTGGGCCTGTCCATCCGCGCCACCGGCGACAACGCCGCCATGGTGCGGGCTTCCAGCATCAATCCGGCCTTCACCATCACGGTGGGCCTGTGCATCTCCGGCGCACTGACCGCCCTCTCCGGCGGTCTGCTGGCCCAGTACCAGAAAAGCAGCGACATCAATGTGGGCACCGGCATGGTGACCATCGCGCTGGCTTCCCTCATCATCGGCGAAACGCTGGTGGGCAAGCGCACCATGGTGCGCCGGGTGCTGGGCG
>CAVDVT010000356.1:0-2229 GCA_963612415.1 bacterium
ATCTATGTTTCTTTTATCAGTCTGGGGCTGCCGGATTCTCTATTGGGGGCGGCATGGCCCTCGATCTATCAGGGATTTGGTGTTCCGGTCTCTTACTCCGGTGTGATCTTCTGCATCATCTCGGTGGGGACCGTGATCTCCAGCCTGCAGAGTGACCGTCTGACCCGGAAACTTGGAGCCGGCGGCGTCACAGCCATCAGTGTCGCCATGACGGCTGCGGCATTGTTCGGATTTTCGGTCAGCAATTCGTTCTGGGCGTTGTGCCTTTGGGCCATTCCCTATGGTCTTGGGGCCGGAAGTGTGGATGCGGCGCTCAACAACTATGTGGCGCTCCATTTTGCCAGCCGCCACATGAGCTGGCTCCATTGTATGTGGGGCATCGGGGCCTCGGTCGGGCCGTACATCATGGGTGCGTCGCTTTCTTACAATGCCGGGTGGCATATGGGATACCGCATTATCGGTGCAATGCAGCTTGTGCTGACGATCGTCATTGTTCTGAGCCTTCCGCTTTGGAAGACAAGGCCGGATGCGAATGCAGCGGAGCAGGAGACCGCCCCGGCGGAGGCCCTGACTCTGAAACAGATCCTCTGCATTCCTGGGGTAAAAGCGGTCCTGGTTACGTTTTTCTGCTACTGTTCTCTGGAACAGACCACCAGCCTGTGGGCCAGCAGTTATCTGGTGCTGAATAAAGGCATTGCCCCGGAAACTGCCGCCAGCTTTGCCAGCCTGTTTTTCATCGGCATCACTGCCGGGCGGGCACTGTGTGGTTTCCTGACCCTGAAATTCAATGATACGCAGATGGTACGCATGGGAATTGGCACCATTGCGATTGGAATTGCAGCGCTTTTCCTGCCGCTTGGAAAAACGGTGACTCTGGCAGGACTGCTGCTGGTCGGCCTTGGCTGTGCGCCCATCTATCCCAGCATCATCCATGCAACGCCAGGCCACTTTGGCGCTGACAAATCACAGGCGATCATTGGAGTGCAGATGGCAAGCGCGTACATCGGAAACTGCCTGATGCCGCCGCTGTTCGGTGTGATCGCAAACCATACCACGATCGCAATTTTCCCGTATTATCTGCTGGTGATCCTGATCCTGATGGGGTATATGCACGAAGCCCTGCAAAAGAAAACGGAAGCGGCGCGGTAAGACAGGACGGACTCCGGAAAGTTTCTCTTGCCATAGTGGTTGGTCTGAACTGGCACTTGACCTCGGGTAACACGAGGGGTGTATACTGTTCCTGACCTTAAAACAGAAAGGACAGGGAACAGTAGAATGACGGATTTTGTTTATGACAGCGGCGTGCGCATTTTTTATGGTGCAGGCCAGAAAGAACGGGTCGTGGAAGAAATCGCAAAGCTGGGCAGACGGATTCTGGTCGTGCCCACGGGCAGCTTTGTGGCCAATGGACATTATGAAGAATTGGAGCGCCGCCTGACTGCGGCAGGTCTGACGGTCATTTGCCTGAACACGGGCAGACAGCCGCTTCTGAGCAAGGTCAACGAGGGCGTGACCCTCTGCGCGAAGGAGCAGATCGAAGTAGTGCTGGGCATTGGCGGTGGCGTGAGCATGGACTTGGCAAAGGCCATTGCGTTCAGCGCAAAGCATCGGGATGTGCCCATGGAAAAGTATCTGACTTACGAACTTTCTTCCGAAGGATTGGAACATCTGCCGGTGGTCACGATCCCCACGAACCCCATGTCCGGCTCCGAGACAAATGCTGATGTACAGATCACGCTGGACGATACCGGCCTGCAGGCAGGCTGCCCGGTGGGAAAAGCGGTTTTCACATGGCTGAACCCGGAGTATCTGGTGTCGCTGCCGGACAAGGTGCTGACCAGCAGCCAGATGACCGCTTTTGTGCAGCTGTCCATCAACTACCTGAATCTGAGCCGTTCCGTTCTGGCAGAACACTATGCCGAAGGCTCGATGAAAACGATCCTGGAATGTCTGCGGCGGAGCCTTGCGGATAAAAATGATCTGGATGCCCGCGGAACTCTGCTGCTGAACAGTGCCCTCAGCCTGTCCGGCATCAATGATCTGGGCCGCTCACCGGAGTTCGTGCCCTATCCGCTGCAGTCTTTTGCACAGCGGTATCTGGGGCTGGATTACCCCAAGGCACTGAACGGCCTGTTCCCTTACTGGCTGAAAACTATCTACTGTGCCAGCGGGGATAAGGGAATCTTCCGCCGGTACTTCAAGGAAATCCTGAACGTGGACGCCGAGGGC
>CAVDVT010000357.1:0-2227 GCA_963612415.1 bacterium
GAGCAAAGTCCGATGCTGCCCGAGTCCCAAGCGGTAAATGTGGTGGTTGCCTGGGAGGAAAGTTAGAGGTTTTGCCCAGCGGGATATTGCATTTATTTTCGGAGTTTGATAGAATAAAAGCCGCAGAAACTGCGGCTTTTGGCGGTGGTGACAAACCTCTACAATATACCCCAGCGGGAGGTGTGTCACGGCTTGCCCGCTCCGCAGGAATTTGCGCCGAAAGGGATGGTGATGCGATGCGGCAAACCCTGCAGGAATTCTGCTGCCGGAATGAGAAGGAGTTTCTCCTTCAGCAATGGGACACGGAGAAAAACGCTCCGGACACACCGCAGACGGTCACTTACGGCAGCCACAAGAAAATCTGGTGGCACTGTGATAAGGGCCATTTCTGGCAGGCTCCGGTCTATGCCCGCGCCGCCGGTTCCGGCTGCCCCTACTGCACTGGCAAAAAGATCGGACAGAACAACGATCTCGCATCGCGGTACCCGGAACTGGCTGCCCAATGGGATGCGCGGAAAAACGCACCGAGAGAGCCCTCCGAATTCTCCGCAGGAAGCCACAGCCTTGTGTGGTGGGTCTGTGAGAAAGGGCATTCCTGGCGGGCCCAGATCAACTCCCGGGTCTCCGGCTGCGGCTGCCCGGTCTGTGCTGGAAAACTTGCTGTGGCAGGCGAGAACTCATTGGCAGATGTCGCTCCGGAACTGGCTACCCAGTGGGACGTGGAGAAAAACGCCCCATTGACCCCGCGGCAGGTAGTTGCCGGAACGCGGCGCAAGGTCTGGTGGAAGTGCGGCAGGGGCCATTCATGGAAAGCGTCCGTTACCTCACGTGTACGCCAGCAGGCGGGATGCCCCATCTGCGGCGGGAAAACGGTGATGAAGGGATTCAATGATCTGCAAACCCTTTATCCCGCACTGGCGGCGGAATGGGATACGGAGAAAAACGGGGCGCTGTCACCGGAGACGGTCACACCCGCCAGCAACCGCAAAGTATGGTGGCGCTGCCCTCTGGGTCACAGTTATGTGGCGATCATTGGCTCACGAACCTTGCGAGGGTGCGGCTGTCCTTACTGCGCGGGGCGCAGAGTCCTTGCCGGATTCAACGACCTCGCCACCAAAAATCCAACGGTAGCGGCGCAATGGCACCCTGTCCTCAACGGATCCCTGACACCGGAAATGGTAACGGTTGGCAGCCACCGCAGGGTCTGGTGGCAATGCCCGAACGGCCATGTCTGGCAGGCGGTCGTCCAGTCGCGCACCGGAAAGCGGCCCTGCGGCTGTCCGGCCTGTGCGGGAATGCTCAGTGAATCCCGCAGGGCTCGCTATGAGCAGATCGTGAAGGAGGCGATGAAGCCTGATGGTTGATGTTGGCTGTCCCCCTTGAATCCCACGGCGGCAACTCCTGTTTCCAAGCCCCGGATGGGGCAAAGAATATAACACATGGAAAGAAGGTTTGATTTCATGAGGAAAAAACGATTATGCGCATGGATCCTGTCCCTTACTCTGCTGTTTTCATTACTGCCGGTCTCTGCCGCGGCGGAGGGCGGCGATGAAGAGTTGGCTGTCAAAGAGGTCTCAACGGAAGCAAACAGTCCAATTCAGATCAAAAAGTCTGTCAATGATACTGGTGATAAGCTGACGTTGGAGGCATATCTTACCAATGAGGTGACCCAGACTGTCAGCGCTAAACCTTTGGACATCGTGCTGGTGCTGGATCAGTCCGGCTCTATGGCGTATGACTTCGATGGTAAAACTACGACGAATAATGAAGCCCGCCGCCAGTATGCCATGAAGCAGGCGGTCAACGCCTTTATTGAAAAGGCGGCTTCTGCGGACGGTACTCACAACATGGCGGTCGTGACCTTCGGCACCGATGCAACGGTTCTGAATAAGGGCTGGACTCGGGTAGACACCAAAGGTGCGAAAGCGCTTACCAGTGCAATCAACGGATTGAAAGACAAACCCTCCGGAGCGACAGATGTTGCAGCCGGTATGGCGGAAGCGCAGAAGTTGATGAATAGCGCCCAAACAGGCGCCGGCCGTCAGAGGGTCGTGATCGTCTTTACCGACGGTGTGCCCACGAGACCGAATTTTTGGGGCAATGCCACTGAATTCAGAACCGATGTTGCAAACGAAGCCATCAAAGCGGCCAAGGCAATGAAGGATGCGGGAGCCGCTATCTATACCGTCGGCATATTCAATGGTGCAGCTCCTGCACAGCTACACGG
>CAVDVT010000358.1:0-2226 GCA_963612415.1 bacterium
GATCAGGATCGACTTGCCTGCGCCGGTCTCGCCGGTCAGGACATTCAGACCCCGTTCAAAATGCACATTAGCCTTCTGGATGACTGCAACATTTTCAATTTGCAGACTGCTCAGCATGGTGTTCTCTCCCGCCTTTATTTCTGCCCGATGTGGTGTCCCAGCTCCGAGCAGATGGTCTTGGCATCCCGCTCCGAGCGGGCCACGATCAGAAACGTATCATCACCCGAAAGGGTCCCGACAACGTTTTTCCACTTGAGTGCGTCAAATACCTCGCAAGCCGCATTGGCCATGCCGGAATAGCACTTGACCAGTACCACATGACCGGCAAAATCCACGCTCAGCACAGACTCATGGAAAATAGTCTCGAACCGGCCCTGCACTTTGGGGTTCAGGGCCTCATTGTGGCTGGAAACATAACGGTATCCTGTGCTGGTAGCTGCCTTGACCAGGCTCAGCTCCCGGATATCACGGGAGATGGTCGCCTGTGTGGCATCAAACCCTTCATTGCGCAGATACTCCAACAGGGATTCCTGGCGGCTGATGGGATTTTCCTGGATCAGCCGCAGAATGGCCTGCTGACGCTCCCGTTTGCTTTTGGCATCGCCCCGGCTGCTGCGTCCCATAGTGATCTTCTCCCTTCGTTATATCATCGTCTGCCGCGCAGTTTCTGGTCAATGGCCTGGAACTGGTCGGCCTTGCTGAAGGAGATCAGCTGCACGATCTGATCGGACAACCGCACCTCCGCCGTTGCTCCGGCCCGCAGCGAATACCCTGCGGCACCATCGCAGCTGATAAAAACTTCTTCATCGGCCACCTGTCCCACACAGATGTTGATCTTGCGTTCCTGCGCAAAAACCATGGCCGGGCTGGCAAGGCTGTGGGGACAGATGGGGGTCACGACGATACCCTTGGTCTGGGAATCCAGGATCGGCCCGCCCGCTGCCAGCGAATACGCTGTGGAACCCGTGGGCGTTGCCACAATGACACCATCGCCCCGGTAATGTTCCACCAGAATATCATCACAATAAATGCTGAAATCAATGGCCTGCTGCAGACGGCCCTTGGTAATGACCACATCGTTCAGGGCGTGGCCCTCCCAGGTATCATCTCCAAGCACCCGGACATAGAGCAGCATCCGGTTGTCCAGCAAAAACTCTCCCCGGGCCACTGCGGACAGTTTGATTTCCATCTCGTCGATCTCGCAGGTGGCAAGGAATCCGCACCGGCCCAGGTTAATGCCAAGAATGGGCTTCTGGTATTCCAGCGAAAGATTTGCCTCGTGCAGGATGGTGCCATCGCCGCCGATGGTCAGGATGACGTCGGTCCGCTCAAGACACTCTTTCTGCGGCAGATACTCCACGCCCATGGTCATACACTCGGCCTGCAATCCATCCTGCATCAGCACCTGTGCGCCGTGGGTCAGCAGGATCTGCGCCGCCCGCTGAGAGATCCCGTAAGCCATGGCTTTGCCGGGATTCGGGGAAATGTAAACTGTCATCGTGCGCACCCGCCCTTTTCCGGAAGTATTATTTGTCCAGCGTAGAATGGCTTGCGGCGACCACCTGCTCGGCAGCTGCATCATCCAGCACACCGGGTTCATCGCTCTTTTGGACGAACATCAGATATTCGATATTGCCTTCCGGGCCTTTTACCGGGCTGAAATCCAGTCCGCAGACCTTGAACCCATTGGCAGCTGCATAGCCCATGGCGTTGTGCAGCACCTCGCGGTGAGTAGCAGGGTCACGGACGACACCATTCTTGCCCACCTTTTCCCGGCCTGCCTCAAACTGCGGCTTGACCAGGCAGACTCCCATGGCGTCCGGGGTCGTGATGGCCTGTGCCACCGGGAAGATATGATGCAGCGAGATGAACGAAACATCCACGCTGAAAAACTCAATGGGTTCCGCCAACTGCTCCAGAGTAACATTGCGGATATTGGTGCGTTCCATATTGACCACACGCTCATCGGTGCGCAGGCTCCAGGCCAGCTGACCATAGCCCACATCCACCGCGTAGACCTTGATCGCACCGTTCTGCAGCATACAGTCCGTAAAGCCGCCCGTGGAAGCACCAATGTCCATGCAGACCTTGCCTTTCGGCGTCAAGGGGAAACACTGCATGGCCTTTTCCAGTTTCAGGCCACCGCGGCTGACATATCCGATATCGTGGCCGCGCACCTCTACCTTGGCATCTTCCTTGATCATCTCACCGGCCTTGTCCACCTTC
>CAVDVT010000359.1:0-2225 GCA_963612415.1 bacterium
CGATACCGTCTTCGGGCAGGTGTATGAGGGGATGGAGGTGCTGGATGCCATTGCCCAGACCGCTGTGGATGAAAGCCAGAAGCCGGTGGAAGATATCACCATCAACAGTGTCAGCATTGAGACGTATCAGTGACACAGAGGAACGAATATGAAAAAAGAGCTTGTGTTCAAAGAGGCTCCTGCCCCGCAGGAAGATGCTTATCGGCTGATCCGTGGATACCTGATCACGGCCCAGCGGCAGGTCTGTACGGCAGTCAATACTGCAATGGTAACAGCCTATTGGAACATTGGCAGGGAAATTTATGAAGTCTGCGGCGAAAATGACCGGGCTGCTTATGGAAAACAGGTGTTGAAAGAACTTTCAGAAAAATTGTCTGCTGAATTTGGAAAAGGATTTGATGTCACAAATCTGAGGAATATGCGGCAGTTTTATCTGACGTTTCCAAAACGCGACACGCTGTGTCCTGAATTGAGCTGGTCCCATTATCGTCTCCTGATGCGGGTGGACGATCCGGAAGCAAGAGGCTTTTATACCGAAGAAGCAGCAAAGGCCGGATGGAGTGTCCGGCAGCTGCAGCGCCAGATCAACACGATGTACTATCAGCGGATGCTCTCCAGCCGGGATAAAGTGTCCGTGGCAGCAGAAATTGATACGACAGTGCCGAAGCCGGAATATGAGAAGATCATCAAGGATCCGTATGTTCTGGAGTTTTTGGATCTTCCGCCCAATGAACATTACTATGAGTCGGATTTGGAACAGGCGCTTATCGATCATCTGCAAAAGTTTCTGCTGGAGCTTGGACGCGGCTTTTCGTTTGTGGCACGGCAAAAACATTTTGCGATAGATGGACGGCATTTTTATATCGATCTCGTGTTCTATAACTATATCCTGAAATGCTTTGTTCTGATCGATCTGAAAATGGATGACCTGACACATCAGGACATTGGTCAGATGCAGATGTATGTAAATTACTACACCCGGGAACTGATGAATGAGGGAGATAATCCCCCTATTGGCATTCTGTTGTGCGCAGAAAAAAGCGATACACTGGTTAAGTACACTCTGCCGGAAAACAACACCCAGATCTATGCGACAAAGTATATGCCGTATCTCCCCACAGAAGAAGAACTAAAGCACGAATTGAATCTGGATGAGTTCCAGAAGCTGGACGAGTGAAAAGAAAAAGCGGCTTTCCGTCCTCAAAACGGAAAGCCGCTTTCTGCTGCTCAGATCTCACCCGGATGCTCTTTGCGCCAGGCAAGGTAGTCTTCCAGAATGACCGATGCACTGACCGAATCCAGGATCTCCTTGCGCCGGGAGCCAAAGGTGCCGCTTTCGTCCAGAATGTCGGCGGCGGCACAGGTGGTCTGGCGCTCGTCCCACATCCGCACGGGCAGGCCGCTCCAGATCTGGACGGTCTTGGCCAGCTTCCGGCTTTTCTGGGCGCGTTCACCCTCGGTGCCGTCCATGTTCAGGGGCAGGCCGATGACGATCAGCTCGGCGTGGTGGGTCTCGGCAGCCCTGCAGACCTCAGCGGCCACCTTGGGCCGGGCCTTGACGGTGATCTGGGGGGTGATGGGGGTGGTCAGAAACTCGGTGGGATCACAGACGGCAAGGCCGGTGCGGCTGTCGCCATAATCAACGGCTAGAATTTTCATGGGAAAGACCCTTTCTGTTCAGTGGTTTTCCTCAGTGTACCACAGAATAGATTTTTCTTCAATTTTGCGGTAGAATAAAATCAAACCTCTCAGTCACGCTTCGCGTGCCAGCTCCCCTAATAGGGGAGCCCTTGGCAGGCCGGGAAGCTCCTGCTGGGTGCCTGGGTTCCATGAAACCGGAAGGCGGTGGGCCATGCGGCACAGGGCAGGTGCAGCTGAGACGAAAGACGAGGAAAAACTGTTATGTTACAGCTACTTTTAGGCGGCTCCGGCAGCGGCAAGACCACGCTGCTGTATCAGCGCATCCGTGCCCGGGCCGAGGCAGGGCAGAAAAGCATCCTGCTGGTGCCGGAGCAGTTCACTTCCAGCACGGAGGGCCGCATCTACCGGGAACTGGGCGATGCACTGTCCGGCATGGTGGAAAGCTTTTCCTTTACCAGCCTTGCCGAAAAGATCCTCTCGGCGGAGGGCGGCGCGGCGGTGCAGACCCTTTCCGACGCAGGCCGCGCTGTGCTGGTGCGCCGCGCGCTGGAAGAATTGCAGGACAATGTGCATTACTATTACCG
>CAVDVT010000360.1:0-2221 GCA_963612415.1 bacterium
AGGGCCTGCTGCTCGGCCTTTTCGGCGTCGGTCAGACCAGTGGATTTGCTTTTGTGTGCCAGCTCGTTGATGCGGGCAATTTTTTCGTTTGTCATCGCAGTTCTCCTGAAGTTGTGATATAATAAAATATATTATCAGTATAACAGAGGTTGAAACTCATGTCAAAACAGTTGAATTTTGCACAGCAGATGGATGAAGTGTTGAAAACTCTGCCCCCGCAGCGGCCAAAGCTGCTGCTCCACGCCTGCTGCGGGCCCTGTTCCAGTGCGGTGCTGGAAAAGCTGTGCCAATATTTTGAGATCACCGTTCTCTACTACAACCCCAACACCTGGCCTGCGGAGGAATACTACCGCCGCGGCGAGGAGCTGAAAAAGTTTGTGGCCGAGGCCCACCCGCTGGGCGTGACGGTGGTGGAAGACCATTACGACCCGCAGGAGTTTTACACCGCCGTGACCGGGCTGGAAAACGAGCCGGAGCGGGGTGGGCGGTGTACGGTGTGTTACCGGCTGCGGATGCGCCGGGCTGCCCAGTATGCCGCCGAACACGGCTTTGACTGGTTCACCACCACCCTTTCCATCAGCCCCCACAAGGACGCAGCCCGCATCAATCAAATCGGGCAGGAACTCGAAGCCGAATACGGCGTCAAGCACCTGCCCTCAGATTTCAAAAAGCAGAACGGCTACCTGCGCTCCCTCCAGCTTTCGGAGGAGTACGGGCTTTACCGTCAGGATTATTGCGGGTGTGAGTTCAGCGCAAGAGCAAGAGAATAACGCCCTCGCCCTCTCCGTCAATGCTGACGCATTGCCACCTCTCCCAAAGGGAGAGGCAATTGCGGCTTTTGGGTAAGAAACTACAAATTTGCAGTCGCTGACCGGAAAGATGCGTTGGCTCCCCCTTTGGGGGAGCTGGCGAACGTCAGTGAGCCTGAGAGGGTCGTTCCCGTGCCACCAGCACTGCAAAAATAATCAACCCTACACAGGGCACGATGTTGGTGGCCATGCCGGCAGCAAGCCCGGCGGACTCGGCCACATTGCCAATGACCCACGGCATGAGGATGGCACCGCTGGATGCGGCGGGCAGCATGATGCCCATGCTGGTCACGCTGGTCATTTTACCTGCGCTGGCCACGGCGGTGGGGTTCATGCCCGCCATGGCAAAGGCAAAGGCGAACAGCAGCAGGATGGCCGCCCCCTGACTGTGGGCCTGCATCAGGGCAATGTAGAATGCCGTGCAGGTGACGGCCATGACCACCATGGCCTTGCGGGGATTTTTGAAGGGGAACACAAACGCAATGAGCAGCCGGGCGATCAGGGTGGCGCCCCACATCACGGTAACGGTGTAGGCGGCCAGGGTGCCCGCAATGATGCCGCTGCCCTTGAAATAAGTCACCATCCAGCCGGTCACACTCTGCTCAGCGGCATTCTGGCAGAACAGAAGCCCTGTGAGCAGCCAGAACCGGCCTGAATGCAGAAAGCTCCAGTCAATGGGGCTTTTTTTGTTTTCCGTGCGGCCCTCCATGGGGGTGGCAAGGTAGACCAGCCACAACACAAAACCCAGTGCAGCCAGAACCAGAACCGCCAGCGCAGTGCTGATCTTTGCCGCTGCCGCAATGAGGAAGGGGCAGAGCAGCGCGCCGCAGGCGTAGCAGCTGTGCATCAGGTTCATGCCGCGGGTGCGGTCGGCAGAGTTGTCACTGACCAGAATGGTGCAGGCGTTCATGGCGCTGCCCTTGGCAATGCCCACCAGAAAAAAGGCTGCCGCCAGCAGCACCGGCAGACCGGTAAAGCCCATCATGCCGTAGCCCAGCAGGTAGCCGATGGTCAGCAGCAGGACGCTGGGTTTGAGCCCCAGCACCCCGGGCAGGATGCCGGTCAGAAATCCTGCCAGCAGGTTGCCGATGCTCATCAGGGAGAGCAGGGTGCCGGTCATACCGTAGGCAAAACCGTACCGCTCCTGCAGCAGGCTGACCACCACGCCGCTGGAAATGGCACAGATGCCGCTGAAAAAGAAGGTGACGAAGCCTGCATTCCGCAGGCGGGTGTTGGGCTGTTCCATAGCGTTCTCCTCACAGTGTTCCGGGCGGGTGCGCCGCCCTGTCTGCTTCCATTAAAGCAGATTCTGGGAAGAATGCAAGAGGGCAGCAGCGTGAACTTGGCTCCCCTGCCAGGGGAGCTGGCGCGAAGCGCCTGAGAGGTTAGTTCAAAAACGAAATCGTTACGCT
>CAVDVT010000361.1:0-2219 GCA_963612415.1 bacterium
CCAACTGCATCAACTGGGGCATGACTCCCTGCCTGGTGGAGAACCCCGAGGTGTTTGAGCTGGGCGACTACATCTTTGTGCCGGGCCTGCGCGCTCATGTTCTGGCAAACGATGCTTCCTTCAGCGCCTACGCCGTCAAGCCGGACGGAACGGTTACCGAGTTCCCGGTGTCCACCGGTGCTCTGACCGAGGCCGAGCGCCAGATCATCGCCGACGGCTGCCTCATCAACTACTACCGCAACCACTAAGCTTTTGAAATAACACAACACTGAGGGCAGGGGCTGTCCCCGCCGGATCGCGGGGGATGGCCCCTGCCCTTGGTTATGGAAACAAAGAAAAAAGGAGAACTTACTATGGCTGAGTATGTTACCACCGCTGAACAGGAAAACCAGATCAAAGCCGCCCAGGAAAAGCTGGCAGCTCTGATCCGCTCTGACTTTGCCCGGATCGACCGGATGAAGGCAGATGAGGAAGTCACCGATTTCTCCAAGCTGGACACCATCACCATCGGCGTGATGCCCGGCGACGGCATTGGCCCGCTGATCATGGAGCAGGCTCTGCGGGTGCTGAACAACCTGCTGGCTCCTGAGATCGCCAGCGGCAAGGTGAAAATCCGCATCATTGAGGGCATGACCTTTGAGCGCCGTGTGGAGCTGGGCGAAAGCCTGCCCGCCGATGTGCTGGCTGCCTGCAAGGAGTGCAACGTCCTCATCAAGGGACCCTTTACCACGCCCCGCGCCGGCGACCGCTTCCCGGACGGCACCCCCATGCCCAACATGGTATCGGCCAACAGCCTGCTGCGCCGCAGCCTGGATCTGTTTGCCGCTGTCCGTCCCATCAAGATCCCGGAGCGGAACATCGACTGGTGCTTCTTCCGTGAGAACATCGAAGGTGAGTACATCTGGGGCAACAAGGGCATCCAGGTGAACGACGACCTGGCCATCGACTTCAAGGTGCAGACCAAGCAGGGCAGCGAGCGCATTGCCCGCGCAGCTTTTGAGTATGCCCGCAAGAACGGCAAGCACAATGTGACTGCCATTACCAAGGCCAACATCGTCAAGCTGGCCGACGGCAATTTCCTGAAGGCTGTCCACCACATTGGCGAGACGGAGTATCCGGACATTGAGGTGCAGGAGCGTCTGGTGGACGCCATGACCGCCAAGATGGCAGACCCCGAGTTCACCAAGGGCTGTGAAGTCTTTGTTCTGCCCAACCTCTACGGCGACATCGTTACCGATGCGGCTGCCGAGCTGCAGGGCGGTCTGGGCAGTGCATCTTCCTCCAACATCGGCAACAAGTATGCCCTGTTCGAGGCCATCCACGGCACCGCTCCCTACCTCATCAGCCATGGCCGTGCCCAGTACGCAAACCCCTGCTCCATCATCCGCGCTGCCGGTCAGCTGATGGCCCACATCGGCTACGGCGACCGCACCGCCAAGCTGGAAAAGGCACTGGACATCTGCTGCAACACTGAGAAGAAGCTTGTCGTCACCACGGATAAGGATGGTGCTACCAGCGAGGCGTTCACCACCTATCTGCTGGACACCCTGAATACGCTGTAAATGAAGGCGCGCACCCTTGCGCTTCCGTCCACAAAACGGTATACTGAAGATAATACCTCAAAAAGGACGGAACACCAAATGGATGAAAAAGACCTTCAGATCTTCCTTGCCCTTGCGGAGACGGGAAACCTGACCCGCACCGCAGAAAAACTGTATCTGGCCCAGCCTACCCTGAGCAAGCGGCTCCAGAATATGGAATCGGAGCTGGGTGCCCCGCTGTTCCTGCGCAGCAAGCAGGGCGTGAGCCTGACCCCGGCAGGGGAGCAGGCCCGGGATACCTTTGCGGGCATTCTGAACCAGCTGGATACGCTGCGGGAACGCATCCAGCAGGGCAGGGGCGTAGTGGGCGGCACCCTGAAGGTGGAGGCCTCGCTGGATTACTCTACCTTCCGTCTGCCTGCCATTCTGGCGGCCTATACGGCCAGGTATCCGGAGGTGACGCTGAAGGTCTCCAGCGACCACAGCCGCGACTGCACCCGCAAACTGCAGGAAGGGCAGGCCCATGTGGCTGTTGTCCGGGGCAATTACGACTGGGACGGCGAACGCATCCTGCTGGAGCGGGAGGCAGTCTGTCTGATCCGCAGCAAAAGCAACGCCGATGTTCCGCTGGATCAGCTGCGCTACATTGGCCGTTACTCCAACCCGGAACACATGAGC
>CAVDVT010000362.1:0-2218 GCA_963612415.1 bacterium
GAAGATGTTACAGAACTGGATCAATCGGTAGGATATCTGGCCGTCTGACATGATCTGGCCCATGATCATAAAGAACGGGACCGCCATGAAGGTGAACGAGGTCAGGCCCGTGGCACAGGCACTGAACAGGTTGTACATCGGGATGCCAAGATACCAGGCAACGATCAGGGATGCGCCGCCCAGCGAAAATGCAATGGGCACGCGGATCAGGATAAACAGAACGATCAGGCCAAACAGCATCAGCAGGCCGATCAGTTCCCGGGGAGACATGACACCAACAGCCATCGCTTACTTCCCCTCCTTCATATCGCGGATGATCTCCGCATTGGTCGCAGCAGCCTCACGGATGGAGCGCTCTGCAAATTCTTTTTCCTGTGCGGCCTTTTCTTCGTCGCTGATCTGCTCGGGCCGGTCAATAAAGGTGCCGATCAGGTTGCTGACGCAGAACAGAGCGGACACAAAACCGCCAAAGCAGACCGGGATGAACTTCAGGCCCTGGGTAAAGCCGCTGGCAGGCAGGGGCTTGGGCCAGAACTGCAGGGTCAGCTTGTAGCCGTAGTAGCCCAGCAGAATGGAGAACACGCCGATGAGCAGATGCCGGAAGACATCACAGGCGATCTGCACGGGCTTGGGGAATTTTTCATAGAGCGAGGAGATGTTGAAGTGGTCGTCCGTCCAGATATTGAAGATCAGGGCCGGGTAGCAGAACCAGCCCAGCATCACCAGGATGATCTCGTCCGACCAGACCCACGGGGCGTTGAAGACATAGCGCTTGACCACCTGCAGGAAAGCCAGCACCAGCATCACCAGCATCAGCACCACGCTGTAATATTTCATGTATTTCATGCACCGGTCACCAAACCGACGCCATTTCCGATACGCTTCTTTCAAGGTATATCCCTCCTAGATAGAGAAGGCCCGGCCGCAAGACAAGCTGCCGCCGGGCTTCCCTTGAATGATTCGTTTTGTTTCGATCAGATGGCCTGAATGCGCTTGATGTAATCAGCAAACTCAGGATACTTGTCGTACACGGCCTGGCAGGCTTCCTGGAAGGGGCCGTTGTCGCACTCCACAAAGTTCACGCCGCTTTCCAGTGCAGTCTTGCGGTAGCCCTCATACTGCTCTGCAATATCGGCAGTTGCCTTATCCATATACTCGTTCATGCAGTCCACGAACAGATCCTTCTGAGCATCGGTCATGCTGTTCCAGCACTTCTCGCTCATCAGCATGATGCTGGGGCTGAACTGATGGTAGTCCTGGGTGTAGTACTTGCACACTTCGTAGTGGCCGGACAGGACAAAGCTGCCCAGATCGTTCTCAGCGGCATCCACAACGCCGGTCTGCAGAGCCTGGAAGACTTCGCCGTAAGCCATGGGAGTTGCCACAGCGCCCAGAGCATCGATCATGGAGATGACGATCTCGGACTCCTGCACGCGGATCTTCTTGCCCTTGAGCTTTTCCAGGGTATCCAGCGGCTCAGAGCCGTAGAAGCAGCGGGCACCGGCGCTGTCGTCCACGTTGCTGCCGCCGAAGAAGGCCAGACCCACCATGCCGTAGTTGCTCACGTGATCCAGCAGCTCCTCAGCCACGTCGCTCTTCATGACATCGTAGCAGTGGTTTGCGCCGCGGTACAGGTACGGCAGAGTCAGAACGCCCAGCTCGGGATCGGTAGCGGTCATGGCAGCCAGATTGACACGGGTGAACTCAACGGCGCCGGCCTCGATCATGCTGGCCACGGTAGCCTCGTCGCCCAGCAGAGCGTCGAAGTACAGCTCCATCTGGATGGTGCCCTGAGATTCCTCCTCCAGACGCTGCTTGAACTCCTCAGCGCGGGCAGCCATGGTGCCGGAGCTGGGCTGGTTTTCAGCCATCTGGATCTTAATGGTAGGTGCATTTGCAAAGCCGGTATCGGCTGCTGCACTGCCGGAAGCAGCTGCGCTGGAGGCAGGAGCGGTGGAAGCGGCGGTGGAGCTGGAGCTGCCGCCGCAGGCAGCCAGACCCATAGCTGCTGCGGAAACGCCGGCGATCTGCATAAAGCTTCGACGAGAGATCTTTTTCATGGTTCTTTCCTTCCTTTTGCTTGTTGATTGCTGATTCGGTTCATTTTATCTTCTTCATCCGCACGGAAGCAGTATGCAAAACGCCCACGCAAAGCGCCGGATATTGCAAATCAGGTATTACTTTTTGCAATTCTTGCATAACTTGCATCGACCAACCG
>CAVDVT010000363.1:0-2214 GCA_963612415.1 bacterium
TTGCATTGCCGTTCTGATGAACAGCTTCGGTGTTGTGCTGATGCTTTATTCCGGGGCCGGCATCTCGGCCATTTCCAGCGTGCCATTTGCCTTTTCAGAGGTCTGGCCTCAGCTGACACTGGGCACCTGGACTTACCTGTTTCAGGGGCTGCTGGTGTTGAGCCTGATGGTCCTGCGCAAAAAATTTGTGCCCAGCTACCTGTTCAGCTTTGTGGTGGGCTTTGTTTTTGGCAAACTGCTGGATGTGCATGAAGCCTGGATCGGCATCCTGCCCTATGATCTGCCCATGCGGGTGGTCTACTTTGTGGTCAGCTACTGTCTGCTCAGCCTGGGCATTGCACTGTCCAACCGATGCGGCCTGCCCATTGTCCCTACCGACCTGTTCCCCCGGGAGCTGGCCGACATCACTGGCATCCCCTACCCCCGGATCAAGATCTCCTTTGACGTCATCTGTCTTGCTGTAACGGCAGGCCTGACCCTCGGCTTCCTGCATCATCTCGAGGGCCTTGGCATCGGCACCATTGCAGCCGCCTTTACCATGGGCAAAGCCATTGGGTTTGCCGGAACGCAGCTGGACAAGCACTTCCGCTTTGGGACCTTTCAGACATTGAAGCAATGACTTTCCGGCATTCTTCGCCATCCAAAAATAAGGAGGACCTCTCATGAGCCTTGCCGCATCTGCCCTGCGGGGCCTTTACAAACTGGCCGGGGTAAAAAAGCAGTTTGCCCTGCCGGAAGAAAAGCTGCTCAAAGTGATCGAACAGCAGAACCGGAACCGCGGGTTCTTCATGCCCACCGACCACAAAGCCTTTTACCGGAAGCGGGTCATCCACGGCTTTCCCTGCCTGATCGTGCAGGAGCGTCCCCAGCCCTCCCGCCGGGCCATTCTGTACTTCTTTGGCGGCGGTATGGTCATCGGCCCTGACAAAGGCGATATCTTTGTTCTGCGGAAGCTCTGCAAGGAGACGGGCTGTGATGTCTGGTTTCCCTGCTATCCGCTCTGCACGGATCACTGTATCACGGAGAGCTACGATATGGTGTTTGCCTGCTACCAGCAGATGATCGAGCTGTACGGCGGCGGAAACGTCAGCACCTGCGGCTTCTCCTCCGGTGCTGCGCTGGCGCTGGGCATTGCAGCCCACAACAACGCACTGGGTTCTCCCCTGCCCCAGCCCCGGCATATCGTGGCCGTTTCGCCCGGAGAAGTTCCCTGGAACGACGAAGAAAAGGCCCGGATGCAGGCCCTGAACGCCTCTGACCCGGCCATTGACTACGCCTTTATGGAAAAGGTCGATACACTGATGCGCCACGGGCAGACCGATGTGCCGGATTACATGATCTCCGGCACCCGCGGCGATTTCCGGGGTGTGGGCGATATCCACTTCTTTTACAGCGCCGATGAAGTCCTGTATGGCGCCCTGCCCGATTTTCAGGCGGCCTGCCAGCGGGCGGGTGTTCCTTACACTTCGTTTGCACGGCCCGGCATGATCCACTGCTACTGCATGCTGCCCTATTTCCCGGAAGCCCGGGAGGATTTTGCCAAGATCGTAGAGATCCTCCGGAAATAAAGCCCCTTCTAATCAGCTTTTTGGAATTTTCCTCTTGACTTAAAGTCAAGTTCAAGTTGTAGAATAAACCCAGAAACTGATTTCAGGAGGTTTTACAACATGGATACGCATACTCTGACTCTGAGCAACGGCGTCAAGATCCCTCAGCTGGGCCTTGGCACCTGGTTTATTGATGATTCCAAGGCGGCCGACGCCGTAAAAGCTGCCGTCCAGCTGGGCTACCGCCACTTTGACACGGCCCAGGCCTACGGCAACGAGCGCGGCGTGGGCGAGGGCGTCCGCACCTGCGGCGTTCCCCGCGAGGAGCTGTTCGTGGTTTCCAAGGTCGCTGCCGAACACAAGACTTACGCGCAGGCCAAAGCCGGCATCGACGAGACCCTTTCCAGAATGGGTCTGGACTATCTGGACATGATGATCATCCACAGCCCTCAGCCCTGGGACAAGGTGAACCAGTGTGAGGATCGTTACGTGGAAGGCAACCGCGCCGCATGGCGGGCACTGGAAGAAGCCTATCAGGCAGGCAAGCTGCGCGCCATTGGCGTGTCCAACTTCCAGATCAGCGACCTGAACAGCCTGATGGAAGGCTGCACCATCAAGCCCATGGTCAACCAGATCCTGCTGCACATCAGCAACACCCCGCTGGAAC
>CAVDVT010000364.1:0-2210 GCA_963612415.1 bacterium
GAGCTTTGGCCTGCGTTTCCGTAAACCGGTTGCAGACCAGCAGGAACTCGTCGCCGCCCACCCGCATGGCCACACTTTCCGGCGGCAGCTTCTCCTGCAGGATGCGCGCCACCCGCTTGAGCAGCAGGTCGCCGTATTCGTGGCCGTAGCTGTCGTTGACCCGTTTCAGGTAATTGCAGTCCGCCATGATCACCGTGATGGGGAGCGTGGACTTCTGCAGCAGCTGTTTGCCCCGCAGCTCCGGGAAATTGCGGTTGTACAACCCGGTCAGGCTGTCGCGGACCGAAAGTTCTTCCACCCGTTTTTCCAGCCGGACACGCTCGGTGATATCATCGATGAAGCCCACGATGCCCACGATCTTTCCATCCCGGAACACCGGGTTCTTTTTAATCTGGAAATAGCCGGGCCCGTCTTCCCGCTCCACCTCGCTGATGTACTCCACGCCCCTGCCGGTGGCAAGCAGCTTCTGATCCTGCTCATAATAAAACCGGCCCCGCTCCTGATTTTCCCAGATCTCCAGATCCGTCCGGCCCAGAATATTGGCGTCCCGCCCTTTTTTGTAGGGGAGCAGGTTGCCTGCATCGGAAAGGAACAGGTAGCGGCATTCTGTATCCTTGAAGAAGAAGTTTGCAGGGGCGCACTTCAGGAAGTTCATAACCTCCGCATAGGTCAGCTCCTGTTCCGGCCCCATCGTACAGTCCCTCCCCTTTTTCTCTGTTTTACGACATTTTAGTTTATTATACTTCACTTACACATATTTTTCAAGTGCAATTAGCACATATTTTAATGCGTAGATTTTGTGTGGTTTCTTCCTATAATGAAAGGGAAGGGAGGATTTTGGATGGCATTCAAAATTCCGCGGGAAGAATATATCAACCGCACATTCCGCCTGCGCAAGGAGCTGGTTGACCGGATGGAGACCATCTGCAACGAGAAGAACATCTCCCTGAACAAACTGACCGTCCTGTGCATCGAATATGCGCTGGACAATCTGGAGGATGACACTGCTCCCTCCGCTGACGGGAAAAGCTGCTGAGGCTTTTCCCGTTCTCTCTGCACACAAAAAGGCCGCTGCCCGTATTCCTTGGGGCAGCGGCCTTTCCGGTTTTCGGAAGCCGTTATTCGGCGTTCATCTGTTCTTTGTGATACTGCAGGGTGTACAGCTGGTAGTAGCGCCCGTGCTGGGCCAGCAGCTGCTGATGGGTGCCCTGCTCCAGAATTTTGCCGTGGGACAGCACGATGATGTTGTCGGCATGCTGGATGGTGGACAGGCGGTGGGCCACAATGAGCATGGTGCCCACAGTGCGCATCTTTTCCAGCGAGTCCTGGATCAGCAGCTCCGTCTCCGTATCGATGTTGGCCGTGGCCTCATCCAGGATCATCACGCTGGGCTTATGGATGATGGTGCGGGCAAAGCTGAGCAGCTGGCGCTGCCCGGCCGAGAAGTTGTTGCCGCGCTCCCGCACTTCCTCGTTCAGCCCGTGGTCTAGCTTGTTGATGAAGTGGTCTGCATTGACATAGCGGCACACCTCCATGATCTCCTCGTCGGGGATATTCTCCTCCCGCAGAACGATGTTGGAGCGGATGGTGCCCGAGAACAGGAACACATCCTGCAGCATCTGGCCGAAATGCTTGCGCAGAGAGGAGATCTTGATCTTGCGGATATCGATGCCATCGATCAGGATCTCGCCCTTCTGGAACTCGTAGTTGCGGCAGATCAGGGAGAGGATGGTGCTTTTGCCGGAACCGGTGGAGCCCACAAAGGCCACGGTCTGGCGGGGGTCCACATGGAAGGACACTCCCTTCAGCACCCACTCGCCGGGAACATAGCTGAACCAGACATCCCGGAACTCGATCTCGCCCTTCACTTCATCCAGCTCAATGGCGTCCGGGGCATCCTGCATCCTGGGTTCAATGTCCATGATGGAGAACACCTTTTCCGAGGAAGCCAGCGCCGACTGCAGCCAGTTGAACTGCTCGGCCAGGTTCTGGATGGGGGTGAAGAACTTGGAGATATACATATAAAAAGTGACGATGGTGCCGCTGGAGATGGTCTGGCCCAGAAAGCTCACGTTGTCCAGATGCCCCATACCGCCCAGATAGAACAGGCAGAGGATGGAGCTGATGTAGAGCATATACACCAGCGGGCGGAACACGCCGAACACGAAGATCTGCTCAATGTTGGCTTTGGCCAGGGTCTGGCTTTTCTG
>CAVDVT010000365.1:0-2201 GCA_963612415.1 bacterium
GCAGAGTAAGCTCTGAAAGATATGGAACGCCCCACGCTGAAATGCGGGTCAGCCCGAACAGGACCAGCAGTGTGGAAGCTGCCAGTCCCACCGGCCCGGCAAGTCCTGCTGCCAGCAGTACGACCAGACGGAGGATCGTTGCGGCTTCGTAAAGGGAAGGCGTGACAAAAACGGCAATGGAAGCTATGGCAGCCGTCAGGATGACCGGGGTACTCATCAGCCCGGCTGCAATGGCTGCATCCCCGATGATAAGGGCCGCAATCAGACTGACGGAGTGACCCAAGGTTTGCGGCATCCGCAGGCCCGCTTCCCGGATGATCTCCAGCATCAGGATCACCAGAAACATCTCTGCAAACAGCGGCAGCGGGGTAGCCTGCTCAGCCGCTTCAATTTTGAACAGCAGCTGGGGCGGCATCAGTTCTGGCAGATAAACAGCCAGGCAGACGAACACCCCCGGCAGAAAAATGCTCAGATAAAACGACGCATATTTCAGGATGCGCAGAAATGACGCAAAGTATGCAGTGCCTGCATAATCATCCAGACACTCAAAGTTTTCACAGAACAGTGTGGGCAGAATCAACGCAGAAGGACTTCCGTTGACCAGAAGGATGATCTTTCCCTCACTGAGTTTTGCTACGGCCACGGCAGGCCGCTCGGTATAGCCCACCGGGGCAAAGGTGCGCACCTTGCAGGGGAAAAGCCACGGGACAAAGTAACTGGAATCCAGCAGAATCTGCGGCCGGGCCCGGCTCAGCATTTGCCGTACCTGATGGACAACTTCAGGGGAAGCTTTGTCTTTGCAGTAACAGAGTGCATATTCGGTTTTCATCTCACACTTGGCCTGCGCAACTTCCATTACCAGCTGATCGGTGCGGAACAACCGCCGCAGCAGACTCAGGTTTACCCGCAGCAGATCCGTAAACCCTTCCCGGGAGCCGCGGATATTCCCCTCCCCTGCCGGTTCTTCCACAGAGCGGCTTTTCAGGTTCTGCACGGAGAACGCGATGCCTTTTTCGCATCCATCCAGCAAAAGCACGGCCATGCCGGCCGTCAGCCGCTGAAGCAGTGTTTCCCAGTCCGTTACCGGGTCCGGCTCTGCCGGGAGGTCCGAATGCCAGAAGATCGTCTCAAACACCCGTGTGCCGCTGGGGCACTCCTGCTGCACCGGCGGCATATGCCGGGCCGCTGCATCCAGCAGCAGCTTCCAGAGCCCTTCCAGACTGGCCATTCCGTCAAACAAAACAATGGCCCCTTTGCAGTGATAAAGCTCGATCTGCTTCGCATAAAAATCTGCTGACTTGCCAAACCTAGCATCAAGCCCCGCGAGGTTTTCTTCCAGAACATTGGAAAGTGGTTCCATACCGCTGCCCCCTTTTCTGGTAGCATACCCGTCTGTGGGCCGGTTATGCGCTGTGTCGCAAGGAGGAGTTCCATTGAAACTGTTGATCTTCCGCACCATTCTGATCTACCTGTGTGTCCTGTTTGCTATGCGGCTCATGGGCAAGCGCCAGCTTGGGGAGCTGCAGCCGGAGGAACTGGTATCCACCATCCTCATTTCCAATCTGGCATCTATCTCCATTGAATCGGAGGAAGTGCCTGTGACTGCCAGCCTCATTCCGTTGTTCCTGATCGCTGCGCTGGAACTTCTGGGTTCGATGCTGAGCTTCAAGAGTCAGCGCTTCTTCAACCTGATGTCCGGACGGCCCAAAACGGTCATCGTGAATGGGATCATTGATCAGGACGCCCTGCGCACCCTGCGCCTGACTGCTGCCGATTTGATGGAAGCTCTGCGCGGCAAGGATGTGTTTGACCCGCGGGATGTTTCCTACGCCGTAGTGGAAACAAACGGAAACCTTTCTGTAGCGCTGCGGCCGGAAAAAGAACCTGCGACTCTTGCAGACCTCAGTGTAAAAGTTCAGCGGGCGCAGGCGACCATTCCGTTTGTTCTGGATGGTCAGATTTTGGAAGAAAATCTTCACCTCTGCGGCAAGGATCGCCATTGGCTGGAGCAGACTGCACAGGCCAACACGCTCCTGTTCTCGGAGATCCTGCTGCTTGTGGGCAACGACACAGAGGATTATTTCCTGCTCAAAAAAGAAAACCGGCCCAAGGCCGGTTCTGTGTAAGGGGGATTTATGAAACGGATCTACGCCTGTATTGGCATCGTGGCCATCCTGCTGGCAGCTGCCTACTACAGCAGC
>CAVDVT010000366.1:0-2185 GCA_963612415.1 bacterium
AGCGTATCCTATGGCAATTATTACACCTTGGGCGTTGAGCTTGCGGCGCTGGATCAGAGCGACCCGGAAGCAATGGTCGTGACCAGCACCTTTACCAATGACATCACCAGCGAGCAGTGCATCGCCTTTGTGCGGGCCGTGCCGGTGCTGCAGGAAGACGGCTCCACCAAGCAGATGTACCTGATGCGGGTAGAGCCGCTTTCCATGCTGCAGAATTACTGGGACACCAAAGATTCTGCCAGCGGGGCTCAGATCAGCTTTGTAAACGCCGAGGGCGAATACCTGTTCCGCTCGCCCATGCTCAAAAACAGCAATTTCTTTGAGTTTCTGCGCAGCTACAACGACCTGACCTACCCGGAGCTGGACGCCCTGCAGCAAAGCATCAATCAGGACCCGGACGCAGGCTGGTTCATCTATAAAAACGCACAGGGCGCCGACACCCTGTTCACCTATTCCTCCAAAAGCTACAACAGCTGGTACTTTGTCGGCGCGCTGGAGGTATCGGCCCTCTCCCACACCACCCTGCAGTGGCAGCTGGTCCTGGTGCTGCTGATCGGCCTGCTGGCGCTGGGCGGGGTGAACATCCTCTACTTTGCCCAGATGAACAAGCAGCTGCGCCACAGCATGGTCCAGCTGGAGGAAGCCAACAAGGCCAAGACCAAGTTCCTTTCCTCCATGAGCCACGACATCCGCACCCCCATGAACGCCATTCTGGGCATGACCACCGTGGCTCAGCACAGCCTGAACGATCCGGTCAAGGTAGCGGACTGCCTGGACAAGGTCAGCCTGACGGGCAGCCACCTGCTGACCCTGATCAACGATATCCTGGATATCTCCAAGATCGAAAGCGGCAAGTTCGTTCTTTCGCCCCGGCCCATCTCCCTGAAAAAAGAGGTGGAGAACCTGCTCAACATCGAGCAGCCCCACGCCAAGGCCAAGGGGGTGCAGCTCAGCTTCCATGTGGACGATCTGCCGCAGGAGTACCTGTTTGCAGATCCGCTGCGGCTGAACCAGATCTGGATCAACATCCTGAGCAATGCCGTCAAATATACCCCCAGCGGAGGCCGCGTGGATGCCACCCTGCGGGAGATCGCCCTGCCCGGCCAGCCGGACAAGATCCAGCTGCTGTATCAGGTAGCAGACAACGGCATTGGCATGTCGGAAGAATACCTCAAGACCCTGTTTGAGCCCTTCACGCGGGAAAAAGATGCCCGCATTGATAAGATCGAAGGCTCCGGTCTGGGCATGGCTATCACCAAGCAGATGGTGGAGCTGATGGGCGGCACCATTTCGGTGCAGAGCAGGCAGGGCGTGGGTTCCACCTTTACGGTCACGCTGGTGCTGCCGGTCACCGACCCGCCCAGCCAGCCGGAGGTGCCGGACACCGCCAACCCCGTCACCTTTGCCGGGATGCACCTGCTGGTGGCCGAGGACAACGACCTGAACTGGGAAGTCCTGCATGAGATGCTGGGCTTTGTGGATGTCACTGCCGCCCGGGCCTGCAACGGACAGGAATGTGTCCGGATGCTGGCCGATGCCCCCGCCGGGACTTACGACCTGATCTTCATGGACATCCAGATGCCCCTGCTCAACGGTTACGAGGCCGCACAGGTCATCCGCGAAATGCGCGACCCGGAAAAGGCGAACATCCCCATTGTGGCCATGACCGCCGATGCCTTTGCTGAGGACATCCAGAAAGCGCAGGACGCCGGAATGAACGGCCACCTTTCCAAACCCATCGACCTCGAGCTTGTGATCGCACAGCTTCGCAAATATGCACGATAAAAAGGAGAGTTTTCCCACATGAAACGTATCTGTCGTCTTGTTGCAGGGATCGCAGCAGCAGCAGCCCTTCTGGTGGGCTGTTCTGCCCCTGCTGCTTCCCTTCCCGCATCTTCCGCCGTGCAGGAAGCTGCCTTCACGCCCTCACTGGACACTTCCGCCTCTGTCACCATTGAGGTGCGCGGAAGCTGGAAGAACTTTGAGGCACTGGAAGCTGCCGCCATGGACTGGAACGAGATCTATCCCAATGCCACCATCAATTATGTCAAGGTGGATGATTACAACAAACACCTTTCCTCTCTGGTCCAGGCTTCCGACAAGCCCGATCTTGTCATGTACGATCTGGACGCCTACTACGCCGACTCTGATACCATTGAGGCCGATCTGGTGGATCTGAACACGC
>CAVDVT010000367.1:0-2174 GCA_963612415.1 bacterium
GCTACGACATCTACGACGAAAACGAAAATACAGTCTATGTGGTCAAGGGGCAGCTTTCCTGGGGACACTGCTTGAAGATCTTTGACACCGAGGAAAACGAGCTTGGCACGGTCAAGCAGGAGGTCCTGACCTGGCTGCCGAAGTTTGAGCTTTACGAGGGCGATACCTGCATCGGCCGTCTGGAAAAGGAACTGAGCTGGTTCAAGCCCAAATACAACATCGATTTCAACGGCTGGCATGTGGAGGGCGATTTTCCCGGCTGGGATTACACCATTACAAAGCCGGCGGGGGAGACCGTTGCCACCGTTTCCAAGGAATTGTTCAAGTGGACGGATACCTATGTGCTGGACATCGTGGACCCTGAGGATGCTTTGTATGTTCTGATGTTTGTGTTGGCCATCGACGCTGAAAAGTGTTCAGCGAGCTGAAAATTATAATAACAGGCGGCCCCGTCACGTTGAATGCTCAACGCGGCGGGGCCGTTTTTTCTGTTTTTATTGGGAAGTTGCACAGAATGCCATGGTGGCTGAGGCTTATGTCTGGTAAAATGAAGAAAAAGAGATATTCCAGACTAATTGTCAAAAATCAAACCCAAGCGCTCGGAGGCTTCTCTAATAACAATTTGAAGGTCATCTTTTTGGTCGAGAGCTTTACAAAGGTAGTATGCTTCTTTGTAGTATTCTACACTTTCTTCTTTCTGATTCAAGAAATAATAGCATTCCGCCATGATTGCCAAAAAGCCTGGCAAACAGTTGCAGTGCCCGTAGTGAATGCAGGCCTTTCGCCCCTGTTGAGCATACTGGATACTTTTCTGATATTGTTTGTTCAGTCCAAGTTCACGTGCATAGTTAAAAAGAACAAGTTCCAGAATGCTTCCACCGGTGACAGATTCAGAATAATGTGTTTCTATGTATCTCAGCAGTTGTTTATGAATTTGGATTGCCCGCGAATACTGTTTTATGTTTGAATATACATTGGCAATAGAATTGATCAGCTTGATCTCATCCACCGTATAAAGAAAATCTGCTATGGTATTTAATGTAAAAGTTGGTTGTGTCAGACGAAGTGCCTGAACCAAAAGATCAATTTGATGTTCCGGCGTATACTGATGTTTCAGATCGCCCGCCAGAATTTTCGAGCGCAGAATAAATTGCTGGGTCAGGTGGTCGTCAGGTTCTACAATGGCTTCCAGCTTTTGAATGTATTCCAAAGCCTTTTCGGTATCTTTTGAAGAATTGAATCCGACGATTTCCTTTTTCAGGGCTTCCATTTCCAGTTCATTTGGAGAAGTCAGTGCATAATAGCGTTCTTCCGGCAGGCCAAGACGCTGAAGCAGCGCATTGATTTTTGAGCGGCAGGGCACGTGGCGGCCGTTTTCAATACGGGAAAGTGTGGAGGTTTCGCAAATACCAAAGCACAAGTCCTCTTGCGTGAGGTTCAGTTCTTTCCGCCGCTGACGGATGCACTCACCAATGGAAACGTTTTGCAATTAAATCTATCTCCTGACTGAATTTTTTATTATTATACCTCAATAATCAGAAAAATCCAGTAGGGAATAGGGGATTTATGGAAAGGAGGAAAAATTATACTTCCGAATATACACTGATTGTAATTTGAAAGGAATGTGATCTTATGAAACGCTTTGGAATTGTTCTGCTTTCTTTCCTTCTTGCCTTGGGCGTAATGTGCGGATGCAGTACAAAAGAAGAAACAACTTCCAGCTCTCCGCAAACCACTACTTCATCAGGTCACCATGCCGAGCCCGGTGAACCGAATCATCATAAATAATTGGAAAAAGCGGCCCCGCCGCGTTGAGCATTCAACGTGACGGGGCCGCATACTTTATTGGGTGGGAGATCGCTCAGGAGCAGAGCCTCTGCTTAGCCCTTGCCGGCGCAGCCGAACAGCTCGATCTTCTCCTTGCACTTGTCGATGATGGCCTGAGAGCCGGGAGCCAGCAGCTTGCGGGGGTCGAAGCCCTTGCCCTGCTGATCCTTGCCAGCCTCGATGTACTTGCGGGTAGCCTCAGCAAAGACCAGCTGGCACTCGGTGTTGATGTTGATCTTGGAAACGCCCAGGCTGATGGCCTTGGCGATCATCTCGTCGGGGATGCCGGTGCCGCCGTGCAGGACCAGAGGAATGTTGTTGGTAGCCTTGTGGATGCGGTCCAGAGC
>CAVDVT010000368.1:0-2162 GCA_963612415.1 bacterium
CTTCAGGGTCAGGTAGCTGCCATTTTCCTCTGTGCCAAGGCCCTCCTTGAAATAGCGGTCATCCCGGGTGGTACCCACTTTATCGCTTGTGGAGTAGGGCCAGTTCGTGGTTTCAGGGTCTGTTCCGCTGTCCGCCAGATAGGCGCGGTTGATGGGCGAATTGTTGTTGCCCTGCGCCGGGTCGTCCGGAGTGGTATACACGAACTGGTAGATGTAATTATCGCCGTCTGCAAACTTGTAAGGCAGGGTGGCCTCTTTCCAGTAAGTGAACGCGGACTCGCCTGCTTTTTTGCGGTTGATCGTCACCTTTGTGCCGACCAGTTCAGTGCCCTTTGCACTGTTCTTTTGTGCCACCGAATCATACATGAAATCCCGCAGCCAGAAGCCGCCCAGATCTGCCTGGTTGTTGTTCAGCTCCACCGTCCATGTAATGGTGTGGTCCTCCGGGTTCTTTTCGCCTTTTTTGGCGATCAGGCCATTGATGGTGTTGGATGTTTTCATGGTGCCGACCACCGGTGTGGTGGTCTCGCCCGCCGATGCCGTGGCAACATTATTTACGGTAAAGTCACCCTTGAGCTTATCCGGGTCGTTGATCTTGCACTTGTAGTAGACCTTGTACTTTTCCCCGGCTTTCAGCGGCGGCAGAACAAGATCAAAACGGGAGCCCTGCTTTCCATTGTTCTCAAAATTCCGGAGTTCCCAATATTCATCCCCCGGGCTGCTGTCCAGTTCAGACTTGAGATATGTCTCCTGATTGTCGCTGTCGACCTTGACCACCTGCGTGATCAGATCCGTTTCATCATACGCCGCACCGATCTCAGCCTTGCCGTTCTGGTTCACAATGCTCAGTTCATCGTGCAGGGTCACTTTGGAATAGCCAGTGCCCTTTTCCGTGGAGATCTCCACGCGGTAACGGATCTCGTTTCCTGCAACATCCTTTTTGACCGTATACTTTTTCACCGTCAGATCGACCGGTTCCGGCTTTACGACAAATGTATGATCCACCTTGTTGTTGAACCCAAGATCCACATTGCCATCTTCATCGATCTGCAGTTTGGACACCTTGCCGTAAAAGCTCAGCACACCTTTCAATGCACTGATCTTATTCGACTTCACGTAATCTTCCGTGAACTGAATGGTCACCAGACCGGCTTCGATCCAGTAGTTGCCAACCGCATACTCACTTTCGTACACAATGCCGCTGGAACTGAAATCTGTCAGCGCGGTGGGCAGAACATACCAGAGGGTGTCATAACAGGTGCCATCCACCCCCGTGTCCCAGAGCTTTCCTGTGGGGACGGTATAGTTCAGCACCACCTGCAGCTCATAGCGGTACTCCAGCTGCGTACCATTTTCAAAGGTATGCCAGTCGTCCCCCGCCTTCTCCGGGTCGCGCCACTGCAGCGTCGACTTCGTGATCAGGTCTTTCATATTGATGCCTGACGGGTCGACCCCAAAGCTCGGATCCAGATTCAGATCAAACCCGCCAAAGGTCTCATCCCTCGGATCCTGCGCTGCGGCATCCTCCAGGGTATCCTCATACCCGGTGTCCGCTCCAGTTACCGCGTAGGCCACGCCTTGCAGCGGGGCGCTGACCAGTGTCGTTACCAGTGCCATGGCAACGGCAAAAGCGCCCAGCCGTTTGGCCGAACGCCGGTGGTTAGCGTGCTTTCCTTGCAGCTTCTGGAGCATGTCGTACCATTGCACCTTCATCTCGGAACCTCCTTGCCCGTTTCTCTCCTCACGGACATTCCAAAAAGCGAACAGTTTCTCCATGCTCTGCGCCGGTTGAATACAACGTAGTTCACCCGGCGCATGAAACATTTTCGTCACGATTATATCATGTCCCTGCCACGATTACAATCTTCTTTCCGCTTTTTTCGACAAAAACGGGCAAGTTCTGCAGATTTTGAACCAAAAAGGGCAGAAAAAGCGCCCCTGTTCCGTTTTATCAGAACAGGGGCGCTTTTCAGAAACTGTTTTTATGCCAGAGTCAAAGCTTAGTGCTTGGCAACCAGGCTGAAGCTGCTCAGATTCTGGATGGTAGTCACGATGACATTGACATTGTTCACAATGGAGCTGCCAGCGGAGAAGACGCGGGCGATGTAGTTGAAGGTGGTGCCGACGTTCTTCAGGTAAGTCAGCCAGCTGGGGTCTGCGCC
>CAVDVT010000369.1:0-2160 GCA_963612415.1 bacterium
GTCCCACCCCAGCGGACACTTGCTCGGAAACACTCCAGCGGTTCTCAGCCCTGCCCCCTACAAAATCAAAAAGCCGCCCGGTGAGCAAAACCGGACGGCGAAGGAAGAAAAAACGCTGAATTACAGGATGTCGATGTATTCCCCGGCCAGTGCCTTGTTCATGCTGCGCACTGCGCAGAACTTGCCGCACATGGAGCAGGTGTCGCTGTGGTCATCCTCGGGCAGGCGGGCATCGCGGATGGCCTTGGCGGTTGCCGGGTCAAGGGCGCAGGCAAACTGGGCATCCCAGTCCAGCACACGGCGGGCGTCACCCATCTTGTCGTCGATATCCCGGGCATGGGGGATGCCCTTGGCAATGTCCGCAGCGTGGGCGGCGATCTTGGAAGCCACAATGCCCTGCTTTACATCGTCCAGGTTGGGCAGAGCCAGATGCTCCGCCGGGGTCACATAGCACAGGAAGGCTGCACCGCTCATGGCAGCCACTGCCCCGCCGATGGCGGCGGTGATGTGGTCATAACCGGGGGCGATGTCGGTGACCAGAGGTCCCAGCACATAGAAAGGGGCGCCCATGCAGATGCTCTTTTGCACTTCCATGTTGGCGGCCACCTGATTCAGGGGCACATGGCCGGGGCCTTCCACCATCACCTGCACATTGTGGGCCCAGGCGCGCTTGGTCAGCTCACCCAGACGCACCAGCTCCTCGATCTGGCAGACATCGGTAGCGTCGGCCAGGCAGCCGGGACGGCAGGCGTCGCCCAGCGAGATGGTCACATCGTGCTGCTCGCAGATGTCCAGGATCTCATCAAAATGCTCGTAGAAGGGGTTCTCGTTGCCGGTCATGCTCATCCATGCAAACACCAGCGAGCCGCCGCGGCTGACGATGTTCATCTTCCGCTTGTGGGTGCGGATCTGATCGATGGTCTTGCGGGTGATGCCGCAGTGCAGAGTGACAAAGTCCACGCCATCTTCTGCATGCAGGCGCACCACATCAATGAAGTCCTGAGCCGTCAGGGTGGCAAGGTCGCGCTGATAGTGGATGACCGAATCATACACCGGCACGGTGCCGATCATCACGGGGCACTCGTGGGTCAGCTTCTGGCGGAAAGGCTGGGTGTTGCCGTGGCTGGAAAGGTCCATGATGGCCTCAGCACCCATGTTGACGGCGCTCATCACCTTTTCCATCTCCACGTTGTAGTCCTTACAGTCGCGGGAGACACCAAGGTTCACGTTGATCTTGGTGCGCAGCATGCTGCCGATGCCCTCGGGGTTCAGGCAGGTGTGGTGCTTGTTGGCAGGGATGGCCACTTTGCCCTCAGCCACCAGCTGACGGATCTCCTCGGTGGTACGGTATTCTTTTTTAGCCACGATCTCCATTTCCGGCGTGACGATGCCCTTGCGGGCCGCATCCATCTGGGTAGTGTAGGTTTGCATAGTTGTGTCCTCCAAAATACTCTCTATCTGGAACAGCGCCTGCGCGCTGAACGTACCGGAAATGGGAATCAGGGTTACAGCTGCTCTGCCAGCTGCTTCAGCTCTCTGCACTCGGCCTCGATGTCCTCGGCGCCGAAGATTGCGCTGACAAGGGCCACGCCATCCACGCCGGTGCCCTTGAGGCCCAGCATATTCTCCTTGTGGATGCCGCCAATGGCCACCACAGGGATGTCCACGGCGTCGCAGATGGCCCGGAATGCCCCGGCGGGCAGCACATCCACATCTGCCTTGGTGTGGGTGGCAAAGGCCGCGCCCACGCCCAGACAGTCGGCGCCGTTCTTCACGGCTTCCCGTGCTTCCTCCACGCTGTGGACAGACACGCCGATCATCATGCCGTTGCCCACGCGCTGGCGCACCTGAGCGGCAGCCATATCCTCCTGCCCTACGTGGATGCCCTCGGCGTGGCACTTGATGGCAATGTCCACATTGTCGTTGATGAAAAAGGGCACATGGTACTTCTGGCACAGGGCGTGGATCTCGAACGCCTCTTTCAGGAAGGCTTCCTCGTCCAGCTCCTTTTCCCGGAGCTGAACACAGGTCACGCCGCCCTTCAGGGCGCTTTCCACCTGCTGGTACAGGGTCTGCTTTCCCACCCAGGCGCGGTCGGTAACGGCGTAGAGCCGCATATAGTTTTTATCGCACTTCATATCTGGCTCCCTCCTCCAGCTG
>CAVDVT010000370.1:0-2158 GCA_963612415.1 bacterium
AGGCGGGCCTGAACATGGACGCCATCAAGCTGATGGGCGAAGCCGTGAAAAAGGCCAGCGAGCTGACCGCCGACCGCCAGTGCATCGGCGCCGCCAAGCTGGTGGTGTTCTGCAACGCCCCGGAGGACAACCCCTTCATGGCGGGCGCTTTCCACGGCCCCGGCGAGCCCGACTGCGAGATCCACGTGGGCGTTTCCGGCCCCGGTGCGGTGCGTGCCGCGCTGGCCAAGCTGCCCAAGGATGCCCCCATTGATGAAGTGGCAGAGCTGGTCAAGCGCACAGCCTTCAAGATCACCCGCGTGGGCCAGCTGGTGGCAAACCTTGCTTCCAAAGCGCTGGGGGTCCCTGCCGGCATCATCGACCTTTCGCTGGCTCCCACCCCGGCTGTGGGCGACAGCGTGGCCAACATTCTGGAAGAAATGGGCCTGGAGACCTGCGGCTGCTGCGGCACCACAGCCTGCCTGGCCCTGCTGAACGACGCTGTGAAAAAGGGCGGCGTGATGGCCTCCAACCATGTGGGCGGCCTGTCCGGCGCTTTCATCCCGGTCAGCGAGGACGACGGCATGATCCACGCAGCGGAGTGCGGCTGCCTGACCATCGAGAAGCTGGAAGCCATGACGGCGGTCTGCTCGGTGGGCATCGACATGGTCATCATCCCGGGCGACACCACCCCGGCTGTCATCAGCGCCCTGATCGCCGACGAAGCCGCCATTGGCATGGTGAACAGCAAGACCACCGCTGTCCGCGTCATCCCGGCCATTGGCCGCAAGGCAGGCGAGATCCTGGACTTTGGCGGTCTGCTGGGCTACGGTCCCATCATGCCGGTCAACCAGCGTGACCCCTCGGTGTTCATCAACCGCGGCGGACGCCTGCCGGCCCCGATGCAGTCGCTGAAGAATTAAACCTCCCCCTGAATAAAATTTTCCAAACAGGCCCATTCTCTGGTTATCATTTCCAGAAGAAGGGGCCTGTTTTTATGTTCGACATATTTTCCCGCACCCTCACCCGCCGCCAGATGACGCTGTGGTGCATCGCACTTTCGGCAGCGCTGGTCTTCAGCGCTCTGCCTGCTATTCTGGGGTGGGGCCGCACCCAGCTGGACACCGGGACGGCACTTTCTGCCGACACCCTGCGGCTGCACATCCGGGCTGAGAGCGACACCCTTGCAGACCAGACCCACAAGCTGGCAGTGCGGGATGCAATCCTTGAATCCATGGATGCCCGCTGCACGGCCCAAAGCAAGCCCGCCGCCCTGCAATGGGCGGCCCGGAACCTGCCCGCACTGGAGCTGACGGCCCGGGCGGCACTGGCCCGGCGCGGGGTGTTTTCCACCGTGCGCGTAAAACTGGTGGAAATGTATTTTGACACCACCCGCTATTCCACCGGCACCCTGCCCGCCGGGCGGTACCAGGCCCTGCGCATCGACATCGGGGATCATGCCCGCTATGGCAGGAACTGGTGGTGCGTCCTCTACCCCGGCCTGTGCCGCACCGCCTGCGGGGCGTATGCCCGGCCGGAGGAAAACGATCTGGTCTGCGGGGCATATGTGGTAAGGTTCAAATGCGTGGAGTGGTGGCAGGCCCTCACGGCAGACCGCAGGGACAAAATCCTCCTTTCCGGCATAGCATGAAACCGGAAGGAGTGTGAACCCTGTATGGCAATTCCCGCTTATTACTCACTGATCGAAAAAGGCTCCTACGGGCCGGACGAAGCTCTGGTGCAGACCTGGCTGAACGGCGTCCGTGACCAATGCACCTGGTACGGTGTGCTGACCACAGACGGCCGGTTTGGAACCAAGAGCGAAAACGCCGTGAAAGAGTTCCAGATGAAAAACAACATGAACGTGGACGGCAAGGTAGGCTCCAACACCTGGAACGTGCTTTATGCCAAGTACACGGCCAAGCACGGCCTGACCGTGCCCTACCCCGGCATCGTGATCCGCACCGGGACCTCGGGCGGCACCGTCCGGCTGGTGCAGCAAAAGCTCAATTCGCTGGGCGAGACCATTGGCACCGACGGCCGCTTTGGCTCCAAGACCGCGGCCGCCGTTCAGCGCTTTCAGCGCCGGAACGGCCTGACCGCCGACGGAGCCGTGGGCAAGGCCACCTGGGAAAAGCTGTTCCCCGCCAGCTGACCCCTGAAAAATGGAGGCATTCTT
>CAVDVT010000371.1:0-2157 GCA_963612415.1 bacterium
GGAGGAAGAAGTGCCCCGCAGAACCGGAAAACAAAACCAGAATAGTACATCCCGTAAAACTTCTGGCAGCAGCCGGAGCCGCAGCACATCCGGCAGCGGCACAAGAAAAACTGCATCCCAGAACCGGGGCGGCACGGGCCGCAGTTCGGCCGGCCGCACAACTTCCGGCGGCCGGAACAGCCGCAATGCCCGCGCCCGCCAGAAGCAGAAACAGACGAACCGCACCGTGCTGCTGGTGTTGCTGGCCTTGCTGGCAGTGGGGCTGCTGCTGCGCGGTGTTGCCATGAACTGGCAGTGAGACTGGAAACTTGCTGAAATTTTTCTGCAAATAATATACAAGATGTCTAATTTTGCGGGAGTTATACATAAAACTCCCCCTGTGAGGTACGCATGAAGCAAAAACTGATCTTTTTGGATATCGATGGTACTCTGCTGCCCCCGGGCGAAATGGAAGCTCCGGCCAGCGCAGTGGAAGCCATCCGGCAGGCACAGGCCAACGGCCACAAGGTGTTCCTGTGTACGGGCCGGAACCTGCGGATGACCAAACCGCTGTTCGCCTATGGGTTCGATGGCTTTGTCTGCTCGGCAGGCGGCTATGTGGGCTGCGATGGAGAGATCCTGGTGGATATCCCCATGGAAACGGCGCAGGTAGAGGGGCTGCGGGCTGTGCTGGGCCGCGCCGGGGCTGAGTGTACATTGGAGACCCGGGACGACACCTACGGCGGCATCAAGATGATCGAGCGCTTTGCCCACCTGTTCCCCAAAAAGCCGGGACAGATGAACAGTGAGGCGGAGCGCTGGCGCAGAACGATGGAGTTTGGCATGACCATCCGCCCCATTGAGGAATACCACGGGGAGCCGGTGTACAAGATCGTGTTCATCGCGCCCAATGCGGCCTGTCTGGCCGAGACCAGACGGCTGTATGAAGACCAGTTTTTCTTCTGTGAATCGCGGCTGGGGGACACCCCCTCTGCCATTGTCAACGGGGAACTCATCAACCGCAAATTCAACAAGGGCACCGGCATCCAGGCCATCTGCGATCATCTGGGCCTTTCGCTGGCCGATACCATCGGCTTTGGCGACAGTGACAACGACCTGCAGATGACCGATGTGGTTGGCATCAGCGTCTGCATGGCCAATGGGTCAGAAAACCTCAAGCGTCTGTGTGACCGGGTCTGCCCGGCTGTCACCGAAGATGGAATTGCAAAAGAGTTCAAAGCACTTGGCCTGATCTGAGGAAAGAGAATGAATAATCTTTTTGATTATGCAACCAGTGAGCTGTCGCAGGATGCAGTGATCTGCTGGTGCCTGAACTGGCTGAATGAACCGGAAGCCGAATTGTATCCGCTGGCAGTCGATCTTTTGAAGAAGATGGGGGAAGGAGCCCTTGAAAAAGGGCAGGCCATCCGCACGATACAGCAATTCTACAAAACGGATATTCTGGTCTGTCTGGCCGGAAAGAACCGCGTGATCCTGATAGAGGACAAGACGGATACCTCGGAACATGGAGAACAGCTCCGCAGGTACCGCGAGCGGCTGGCACAGCTTTCCGAAGAAGAACGCCGGTTTTGCGGCATTGATGAGAAGGTGGAACTCCGGACCGTCTACTTCAAGACGGGATTTTTCTACGATGCAGACCGGCGCGTAAAGGCGGACATCAAAATGACCGGCAGGGAGTTTTTCCGGTGCCTGGTACCCTACCGGGGAAAAAGCGAGATCCTGGACGCCTACCTCGGCTTTCTGGAACGGAAATTGGAGCAGCAGGCCCGGGAGGAGAATTTCTTGCAGGAGCCGGAGCGGCTGAAGGACAGTGCCATTGCACAGCATACCCTGATGCGGATGCTCTTTCCGGAAACGCTCTGGAACCGGAACAGCGTCCTGTATGAGGTTTACCATGGTTCCAGTTTTGGAAGGCCATGGACGGAAATGGTCATTGCAGAATATACATTCCCGGATTCAAAAGATGGATATCGGATCTTCTGGCGCATTGACAGTGACCGGGAGGGGGCCTATCTTTCGCTTCGGTTCTATGATCCTTACAACAAAAAGGATGCCATGGAAAAGCAGACGCACCGGGAAACGTATCGGAAGCACCGTGCGCAGGTCGAGAAAATCTGTACCGCTGGCTTTGGAACCGACAGTGTATGGGCATGGAAG
>CAVDVT010000372.1:0-2153 GCA_963612415.1 bacterium
ATTGATATGTGCATCCGCACCCTGGTCCAGCCCGGGGATGAGGTCATCATCCCGGAGCCCTGCTTTGTCTGCTACGAGCCTATCACTACCCTGTCCGGCGGTGTGCCGGTGCATGTGGCCTGCCGTCAGGAGGACGAGTTCCGCCTGAAGCCCGAGGCCCTGAAAGCGGCCATCACCCCCAGGACCAAGCTCCTCATCATGCCCTTCCCCAACAACCCCACCGGTGCAGTGATGGAGCGGGATGATCTGGAAGCCATTGCGGAGGTGCTGCGGGAGACCAATGTCATGGTGCTTTCCGACGAGATCTACGCGGAGCTGAACTACGGCCTGCGGCCCCATGTTTCCATTGCCACCCTGCCCGGCATGGCCGAGCGCACCATTGTGGTGAACGGCTTTTCCAAGAGCTACGCCATGACCGGCTGGCGGCTGGGCTATGCCTGCGGCCCGGCGCCCATCATCAAGATCATGACCAAGATCCACCAGAGCGCCATCATGAGCGCCCCCACCACCAGCCAGTATGCAGCCATTACGGCCCTGCGCGACTGCGATGGGGAGATCGACCGGATGCGGGACGAATACAATATGCGCCGCCGCCTTGTGGTGCGGGGCTTCAACGCCATGGGGCTGACCTGCTTTGAGCCGCGTGGAGCGTTTTACGCCTTCCCCTGCATCAAATCCACCGGCATGAGCAGTCAGGAGTTCTGCACAAAGCTGCTGGAGCAGAAGCACGTGGCACTGGTGCCCGGCGATGCCTTTGGCGCCTCTGGCGAGGGCTACTGCCGGGTGTCCTACGCATACAGCGTGGAACACCTGACCGAAGCCATGAAGCGCATCCGCGCCTTTTTGCAGGACAATGGCATCAACTGCGGCGAACAGTAAGGAGGAACTCTGATGGCAAAGCTGAACTGTGTGACCGTGCTGGCCCCCGCCAAACTGAATCTGGCGCTGGATGTGGTGGGCCTGCTGCCCAACGGCTACCACAACCTGGATATGACCATGCAGGCCATCACCCTGTATGAGCGGGTGGTGCTGCGCCGCAGCAATACCCTGAACCTGACGCTGCCGGGCAGCCCGGTGGCAGCCAACGAGTCCAACACGGCCGTGAAGGCGGCCATTGCCTTTTTCCGGTACACTGGCCTGCTGGCAGGCGTGGACATCACGGTGTACAAAAATGTGCCTGTGCGGGCCGGCATGGCAGGCGGAAGCGCGGATGCTGCCGCAGTGCTGGTGGGCCTGAACGCGCTGTACGGTGCCCGCCTGTCCATGAGCGAACTCTGTGCGCTGGGCGCTAAGATCGGTGCAGACGTGCCCTTTGCCCTGATGGGCGGCACCTGCCGGGTGCAGGGCGTGGGCGATGTGATGAAAGCCCTGCCGCCCTGCCCGGACTGCTGGTTCACGGTGGTCATGCCCGATTACGGCGTTTCCACCCCGGAGGCCTTTGCAGCCTACGACAAAGTGGGCAGCAGCACCCACCCGGACTGCGAAGCACAGGAAAAAGCGGTCCGTGCGGAAGATCTGGCCGGTGTCTGCGCTGCAGCAGGCAACGCGCTGGAAGAATGCAGCGGTGCCAAGGACAACGAGGCCATCAAGGCAGCTCTGAAGCAGCACGGTGCCCTTGCGGCCCTGATGACCGGCAGCGGAGCTGCGGTGTTCGGCATTTTTGAGACCGAAGAAGCTGCCCGCGTGGCCGCAGACGCCGTGAAGCAGCAGTGGCCGCAGGTCTATGTGGCCCAGCCCGACAAGGGCGGCGCACGGGTCGTCAGCCCAAAATGGATGCTGTAAGATGAATAACCCCCTTTCCCGTGGAGCAGACTATTCCAGAGAAAGGGGGTCTATTTGTGCAGACCTTTTATAAAGTATGCCTGATTCTGATGATCGTAGGCGGGATCAACTGGGGGCTTGTGGGCCTGTTCCAGTTTGATTTTGTGGGCTGGCTGCTGGGCGGCAGCAGCTCCATCTGGTCCCGCATCGTGTTCACGGTGGTGGGCATTGCCGCAGTCTGCGGCATCCCGGGCCTGTTTGCAGACGACGCAGAATGAGAAAAAGAACCACGGCAGGGCCAGCGCCTCTGCCGTGGTTCTTTTTGGTCACAGATTCAGTTGTCCCAGCCCACAAGGTCGGGCAGGGTCAGGGTCTCGTCAGAGCAGTGGGGG
>CAVDVT010000373.1:0-2149 GCA_963612415.1 bacterium
ATCATACTCCCTGCCGGAACAGCCATACTGCGCCAGCACCGCACTCTCGCCGCCGCGCGGATAACGGATGGCACGAGGCCCCTGCATCGTATCACTGAGCAGGAGCGGCAGCCAATGCCGCAGCTCGGCGTAGTTGGAAGGCGAATAGATGGGAATGCCGACCTGACTCAGGAAAGCCGGGTCAAAGATGCCCTGATGGGTCTCGCCATCCGCCGGAACAAAGCCGGCACGATCAACGGCAAACACAACGTTCTCCTTGAGCAGATTCACATCGTGGATGATCTGGTCATAGGAGCGCTGCAGGAAGGTGGAGTAAATACAGACCACCGGCAGCATTCCCTGACTGGCCAGACCAGCCGCAAAGGTAACTGCGTGCTGCTCTGCCATGCCAACGTCAAAGAAGCGCTTGGGGTGCGTGTGAGCAAAGAACTGCAGACCCGTACCATATTTCATGGCCGCTGTGATGGCGCAGATCTTCTCATTCTCGGTTCCTTCCTTGTTCAGGATATTGCCGAATACCGTGGAGAACGACTCCTTGGGGGCAACTTCCGGATCCGGAATGCTGTCGATCAGATCAAAGGTCGAAACGCCATGGAAGTTTCCGGGGTTATTCTCTGCCGGGCCATAGCCCTTGCCTTTTTTAGTAACAACATGAAGGAAATGGGGGCCGGGCTGTCTGCGGATGCCGAGCAGCACCTGCTCCAGTTCCTGCTCATTGTTTCCATCAAAGGGGCCGTAATAGTGGAACCCCATGTCTTCAAACATGGTGGAGTGATACATTGCCCGGCGCACCATTGCCTTGCCGCCCTGAATAGCCGACTTCAACGGTCGGCCGATCAGCGGCACACTGTCCAGGAACGTCCGGACATTTTCCTTGGCATCGTAATAACTGCTGGTGGTGCGCAGATGGCCCAGATACCGGGCCAGCGCGCCCACATTCTTGGAAATGGACATCTTGTTGTCATTCAGAATGACCAGCAGATTGTCCAGCCCGCCGATATTGTTCATGCCTTCGTAGACCATGCCACCGGTGAAGGCACCGTCGCCGATCAGGGCAACCACCTGTCCCGGCTCGCCCCGCAGCTTTTTGGCCCAGGCAATGCCTACTGCCAGTGAAAGCGCCGTATTGCCGTGTCCGGCAATAAAGGCGTCATGCTCACTCTCGTTCGGGTTGGGGAAGCCGGAAATGCCATCCAGCTGCCGCAGCTTGGCAAAGCCCTCCCGGCGGCCGGTGAGCAGTTTGTGGGTATAGCACTGATGTCCCACATCAAAAACGATCTCGTCCGTGGGAGTGTTCAGCACCCGGTGCAGGGCCACCGTCAGTTCCACAGCACCCAAATTGGAGGCCAGATGGCCGCCGGTCTTTGATACGTTATCCAGAAGAAATTCGCGGATTTCCGCGCAAAGCTGAACGGTCTGCTGACCAGACAGCTTTTTCAGATCGCTGGGCTGAGAAATTTTATCCAGCAAAGGCGAATTCATAGATTCACGTCCTTCTCACGTTTTGGTTTCGGGCACTCAGATGCCCATGGGATAGATGCAGCCGATCAGAACGCCCACTGCAAAGCCAGCCGTCACCTGAAGCGGCGTATGGCCGACCATTTCCTTCAGGTGCATATTCTGCAGGAAGGGGTTGTTTTTCTCGGTCACTTCGATCCACTGCTCCAGCATCTGGTTCAGCACCTTGGCCTGCTCGCCGGTTTCACGGCGAACACCCATGGCGTCGTGCATGGTGATGATCGCCACCACAGCCGCCACCGCAAAAATGGCGGAGTGGATGCCTTCGCTGCGGGCAGCAGCAATGGCCATTGCAGTCACCGTTGCACTGTGGGCACTGGGCATGCCGCCGTCGCCCCACATCCGCTCCAGTTGGAACTCACCCAGCAGGATAAAGTTGATGATGGTCTTCAGCACCTGTGCCACAAACCATGCCAGAAGGGACACAGTCAGGATTTCGTTGAACGTAAGGATACTATGGATGAATTGCATGGTATGTCCACCTTTTTCCGTTTTTCAGTTCCGGCGCACCAGCAGCTCTTTGGCCAACTGCTCCAGGAACGCACCTTTTTCTCCAAATTCCGCATTCAGGGATGCGCAGGTCTCCTCATTCAGCTTCCGGGCAAGCTCCATTGCCCCTTCGGCCCCATAC
>CAVDVT010000374.1:0-2145 GCA_963612415.1 bacterium
CTGAAGCGGCAGATCCGGGCGGCCAGCCCGCAGCCGATGATCTTGGTGATGAGCGCTACAATGACAAAGCAGACGCAGAACAGCAGGATCTCCGGCGTCAGGCCGCTGATATCGGTCTTGAGGCCGATGCTGGCAAAGAACACCGGCGCAAACAGCACATAGTTGCTGATGTCCACCCGGCGCTCCACGTAGGGGGCATCGTTCATGGAGCAGAGGACGATGCCGGCAATGTAGGCACCCGTGATGTCTGCAATGCCGAAGTAAGCCTCAGCAATGTAGGCCATGGCAAAGCAGAACGCCATGCTGACGATAGTGATGCGCTGGGTATGGGGATTGCGGCTGTCCAGCCACTTCATGGCAAAATGAGCAATGAGACCCACGCCGATGGCCGTGGCAAAGAACAGCACCGTGTTGAACAGCACCTTGCCCAGCCCCGTGCCGGTGCCGGAGCTGGCGCCCAGCACACAGGTCAGCACCACAATGCCGATGACGTCATCGATGACCGCTGCGCTGACAATGGTCGTGCCCAGAAAGCTTTTCAGGTGCCCCAGCTCCTGCAGGGTGGCCACCGTGATGGACACACTGGTGGCCGTCATGATGGTGCCGATGAACAGCGCCTTATAAAACTCCTGGCTGCCCACGGCGCCAAAGCCGTAGAACGCACCATACAGCAGCGTGCCGCCTGCCAGCGGCACAGCCACACCCACGCAGGCCACCAGTGTGGCAATGGGGCCGGCCTTGATCAGCTCTTTCAGGTTGGTGCCCAGACCGGTGGAGAACATCAGAAGCACCACGCCGATCTCAGCAAAGATGGAAATGGTGTCGCTGATATGCACCAGATTCAGCAGACAGGGCCCGATCAGCAGGCCCGCAATGATCTCGCCGACCACCTGCGGAGCCTTGCACTTGCGGGCCACAAGCCCGAAGAACTTGGCGCTGAGCATGATGATGGCGAGATTCCGGAAGACAGAATACATCCTTTCAACCTTCTTTCGCATAATAATGTAATACCCACGCTGCGGGGAGAGCCGCGCGCTCTTTATCCCCGCTGGACACCTATTATAATACATCTGTTTGTTAAAAGCAAAACAAAGTCAGCAAAAAGATGGCTAAGATTCCGCCCGGCTCCTGCTTTTATTTTCGTGCAAAATTCTTGGCAGGAATGCTTGACAAAACGCGAAATGCTTGCTATAATAAATTGCTGTCTGAACAGACACGCCGCACAGAGACCGCGACGCCGCGCTCTCTGTGTACCCTTGGCCTCATAATCTTGAGGCCCTTAAGTCCAAAAGGAGGTGCTACAAAATGGCAAAGTACGAAACCATGCTGATTACCAGCGCCGCTCTCGACGAGGAGGCTACCGCCGCTCTGGTTGGTAAGTTCAAGTCCCTGATCGAGGCTAACGGTACGATCGATTCCATCGACGAGTGGGGCAAGCGCCGTCTGGCCTACCCCATCAACGACGAGGAGGAAGGCGTCTACACCGTGATCAACTTCACCAGCGAGCCCAGCTTCCCCGCTGAGCTGGACCGTGTGTACAAGATCACTGAAGGCGTTATGCGCAGCCTGATCGTTGCCCACGAGGAGTAATCTTTTCGTGACCAAAAAGGAGTCCGTGTTATGTTGAATGTTGTAGCGATCATGGGCCGTCTTGTGGCGGATCCGGAGCTTCGCACCACGCAGAGCGGCACCAATGTGTGCAGCTTCCGCATTGCGTGCGACCGCAATTTTGCCCGTCAGGGTGAGCAGCGTCAGGCTGATTTCATCGACATCGTCGCATGGCGTCAGCAGGCTGAGTTTGTGTCCAAGTATTTCCAGAAGGGCAGTCTGATCGCCATTGAAGGCTCGCTTCAGACCCGCCAGTATCAGGATAAGCAGGGCAACAACCGCACCGCTGTTGAAGTTGTGGCAAACAACATCAATTTCGCCGGCCCCAAAAGCAGCAATCAGGGCGGCGGAGCAAGCTATCAGAACGCTGCTCCGTCCTACCAGAACGCAGCTCCTGCCCGTCCGGCCGCTGTGGAGGCAGCTCCCAGCTATTCTGCCGGCAGTGCCGATGACTTCGCCGTCATCGACGACAGCGATGACCTGCCGTTCTGACACGAAACGGTCAATCCGTTAAAAATCCAATAGGAGGTAATAAGC
>CAVDVT010000375.1:0-2140 GCA_963612415.1 bacterium
GTCATCAGCTGCAGCTCATCCACGGCCTTGCCCACTGCGTTCACGGCTTCTTCGGCCTCGGGCACCATGTCGGGGTCGTATTCCTCGTCCAGCATCACCAGCATGGTCTCGGCGTCATCGTACAGGCCCTGCAGCTTTTCAAAGCGGCTCAGCTTGCCCTTCAGGTCGCCCACTTCGTCAAAGACCTTCTTGCTCAGCTCAGCATCATCATAAAAGCCGGGGCGGCTCATGGTATGCTCCAGCTCCTGCACACGCTTGCGGGAAGCGTCGATGGCCAGCGCTTCCTCCAGATCCTTCACAGCCGTGCCGTAGTCGGCCAGCTGCACTTTCAGTTCGTCAGTCGTAATCATATTTTAGAATACCTCAAAAGATACAGTTTATACACAGATACTTCATTAGTATACCCAGAATCCATGATAAAGTAAAGAGGAAAAATACCCATCCTTCTGGAAATTTGAAGATTTTTGCCTTTTCTTTTCTCTTATGAGGGAGTATAATAAGTTCAACTACCAATGTGGGAGGAAGTTATGCCCAAATATTATGGCTGCCCTTGTGAGGGCTGCGGCAAACCGCTGATGCTGAAAGACGACATCGTCGTCTGCCCGGACTGCGGCGCGCCTTACCACCGCGATTGTTACGAAAAGCTTGGCCGCTGCATCCACAGCCCCGCCCATGCCGCCGGGTATGAGTGGAAGTTCCCCTATCAGGACAGCGAGCTGTGTACCTGCCCTGCCTGCGGCGAGCGCACCCTGCGCAGCGAAGAACGCTGCCGCTGCTGCGGTACGGTCCTGCCCCCTGAGGGTGCGCAGGAACCGGCTGACCGCTCCGAGCCCGACGACCACAGCGAGGAATTTGATTATTCCACCTTCTACCGCCAGTTCCAGGAGACCGGCGCACCGCAGGCCGACCCCATGCGGCAGGCTTATCAGGCTGCCTTTGGCAAGGACGAGGTCATGGACGGCATCCCCTGCAAGGACTGGTCGGCCTATATCGGCCCGGCATCCCCGGCGTACCTCAGCACCTACTGCCAGATGCAGCTGCAGCACAGCAAGATCTCCATGAGTTTTTCTGCACTGCTGTTCGGGCCGTTCTATTTCTTCTACCGCAAGGCATGGAAGCCTGCATTCGGCTTTCTGGCCGCAGAGCTGGTCCTGGCCCTGCCCACCCTCATCGATCTGATGCAGGTCACGGGCAGTTCACTGGCCCCGGGCCTTTCCGGTTCGGCTCTGCTGATCCTTTCCCGCGTCTGCTCCGCCCTGAGCTTTCTGCTGATGGTGGTGCGCGGGATGTACGGCAAGTGGCTCTACCGCAAAAGCGCCGCCGCAAAGATCCGCCGCATCCGGGCCGAGTTCCCGGACGAGCAGCAGCGCGGAGCGGTCCTCCGCGCACAGGGCGGCACCAGCTGGGCTGCCGTATTCGGCTGCTTTGTGCTGCTGATGGTGCTGGGCAGTGCGGCCACCCTGCTGCTGGGCCCCAATGTGGATGCCCTGCTCAATCTGGTCTATGGCTGAGCGTCAGCCTGATATCATACTGATGAAGGAGTTCCGAATCATGAAAAAAGTTACGAAGGCCGTCATCCCCGCTGCAGGTCTGGGCACCCGTGTCCTGCCTGCCACCAAGGCGATGCCCAAGGGGATGCTTCCCATCGTGGACAAGCCCGCCATCCAGTATCTGGTGGAGGAAGCTGTCAAGTCCGGCATTACCGACATCCTGATCATTCTGGGCCGCAACCAGAGCATCATTGAAGATCACTTTGACCGCAGCCCGGAGCTGGAAGAAAAGCTGGCCGCTCCCGGCAAGGAGAAGATGCTGGAGGAGTGCCTTGGCATTGCCGGACTGGCCAACATCTTCTTTGTGCGCCAGAAGCAGACGCTGGGTCTGGGCCACGCCGTGAGCATGGCAAAGGCCTTTACCGGCGATGACCCGTTCGTGGTCATTTATGGCGACGATGTGATCTGCGGCGAGGACCCGGTCTGCGCCCAGCTCATCCGCGCCTATGAGGAGTTTGGCCGCCCGGCCGCCGGTGTTTCCGCTGTGCCCTGGGCCGATGTGAGCCGCTACTGCAGCCTGAAGACCACCCCCATCCACGACAACTACTTCTTTGTGGATGACATGATCGAGAAGCCCAAGAAGGGCCAGG
>CAVDVT010000376.1:0-2123 GCA_963612415.1 bacterium
TGACTACCCTGCCCATCATGCTCATCGGGATGGTGGGCATTATTCTCGTCATTGGCATCATTGTTCTGGCTGTGATGCTGCTCAACCGGCTGACCAGTCGGAAATAATTTGTCTCAGAAGAGAAGGTGCCAACATGAAACATCGCATTGTGACTGCTGCACAGATGAAGGCAATCGAACAGGCCGGAAACGCCCATGGCCTGCCCTACCTGCAAATGATGGAAAACGCCGGAATGGCCGCTTACGCCGAACTGCAAAAGCAGTTCCCACAGCCCGGCAGCCTGCTGGTGGTCTGCGGCAAAGGCAACAACGGCGGTGACGGGTTTGTGATTGCCCGTGCCGCTGCAAAGGATGGTTGGAACGTGACTGTTCTTCTTGCTGAAGGCAAGCCGAAAACCGCTGATGCCATCACCAATTATGAACGTCTGCATTCCCTGCCGGTGAACATCTGCGCCGACTGTCCTGTGCCGGAAACACAGCACTTTGAGGTGGTCGTGGACGCTCTTTACGGCACCGGATTCCATGGTGCACTGCGGCCCTCCGGCCTTGCCGCCTGCGGGCTGATGAACCGTCTGCACAAAAGCGGAGCCTTTGTTTTAGCTGTGGACCTGCCCAGCGGCATCAACACCGATACCGGCGAAGTGGCTGATGGTGCCGCGCACGCAGACCTGACCGTGACCTTTGACAGTTATAAGCCCCTGCATGTGGCAGAATCTTCTGCACCGCTGTGCGGAAAAATCGTCTGCGCCGACATCGGCATCCGGGATGAATGGCACCCAGAGTTTTGAAGTGACTCTTCCATTATGCCACCGTTCAACTTCATCAGAGTGCGAACAGATTTATCGAACGTGCCCAGTTCGCCCTTGTGCTGGACAGCGTACGCCCCCTTCGTTAGCTTGAAGTTCTTCTTGATATTTGAAATGCGGACACGGAATAGGTATCATCCCCTAATGACATTTGAGTCGTTCTCTTGTAAAAATTACAGAATCATGGTATTATTATCTTGGATAAGTGAGTAGAAAGTTGGTGAGCCAATGTCGGAGAGAAAATCACAACAGGAACTGGATTTTGAACGGAAGCATGAAGAAGATTTACAACGGTTGCGTGGGTTGCGTCTGATTGATGATGATTTCATGGCTGCGGTGTTTGAAGAACGTGCCTGTGCAGAGTTTCTTTTACAAATCATCTTGAAACGTGATGATTTGACCGTTAAAGAGGTTCACAGCCAGTACAGCATCAAAAATCTGCAAGGTCGTTCAGTCCGTTTGGATATTTGGGCGGTGGATCGGGAAAACCGTGCATATAATATTGAGGTGCAGCGCAGCGACCGTGGTGCGAGTGAAAAACGCGCACGGTATAACAGTAGCCTGTTGGATGCAAACCTGACTGATGCAGGTGATGATTACGATGCGCTGAACGAAACTTACGTTATCTTTATCACTGAAAATGATGTGTTAAAGGCTGGCCTTCCAATTTATCATGTTGACCGTACAATTCGGGAAACGGGAACGTTTTTCAATGATCAGGCTCACATCGTTTATGTAAACTCACAAATCAAAGACGAAACTGCATTGGGAAAACTAATGCACGACTTTTTCTGTACCAACTCGAAGGATATGAATTATCCCATTTTGGCACAGAGGGTTCGTTATTTCAAAGAAGACATGAAGGGAGTGGCAACTATGTGCAGAGCTATGGAAAAGATGCGGGATGAAACCGAACATGAAACATCGATTAAACATGCATTGACAATGTTGGCAGATGGTGTGCCTTATGAAAAAGTGGCAAAGTATACCGACCTTTCAATTGAGGAAGTTCGGGCATTAGCTGAAAAGAAGTCTGCTTGACAGAAAGACAAACCGATTGGGAATAATGATATGCTACCCCTAGAGTAGACAGAGTAAAAACGAGAACTCTGAATACTCTGGGGGTATTTTCATGTCAAGAAAAAATAATCACTATTCATCCGAATTGAAATGATACGCCACCCCTAAAATCTCCAGGAGATGAGTGCAAATGTGACACACGAAGAGTTTAAAAAGGCCGCCCATTATTGGGACAACAAAAAACAGATTGCCATGCCGGGAGACACCCTGAAGCAGGCTGTTCTGAAGTACATCAGAG
>CAVDVT010000377.1:0-2120 GCA_963612415.1 bacterium
GGCCCATCTGGGCCAGAAGTTCCTGCGCCTGCTGTTCCAGCTGGGCGTGGATGGCCTTTTTGTTGGCCTTATAATCCGGGCGTTCCTTTGCCAGCAGTTCTCCTGCCAGCATCACGTTCTGCAGGGCAGTGTACTGGGGGAACAGGTTGAAGTTCTGGAACACAAGGCCAAAGTGGAGCCGCTTTTTGCGGATCTCGCTCTCCCGCTGGGTGGCAGGGTCGGCGGCATCCCACATGGTCTCGCCGTTCACCCGGATGATGCCGGTGTCGGGCCGTTCCAGAAAATTCAGGCAGCGCAGCAGGGTGGTCTTGCCGGAACCGGACGAGCCGATGATAGCCAGCGCCTCCCCCTGTTCCAACGTCAGGGAGATATCCTTCAGAACATGGGTATCCCCAAAATTTTTCCCGATGCCGGAAGCTTCGAGCAATGCCATAGTATATGTACCTCCTTAGCAGCGGAAATAATCGAGCTTTTTCTCAGCCCAGTTGAACAGGATGGTCAGCACACCCACAAACACCAGGAAGAAGATGGCGGTGGAGAACAGCGGCCAGATCAGACCCTTGGCACTGTACTCCTTTGCCATCATGATGATCTCTTTGTTGGCAATGGTGTTGGCCAGCGAGGTATCCTTGACCAGCGTGATGATCTCGTTGCCCATGGGGGGCAGGATCCGCTTGATGACCTGAAGCAGGGTGACTTTGAAAAAGATCTGGGTCCTGGTCATGCCCAGCACCTGCCCGGCCTCGGTCTGACCTTTGGGCACAGCCTCAATGCCGCCGCGATAGATCTCCGAAAAATAGCAGGCATAGTTGATGGCAAATGCCACCACAGCCGCCACCATTCGTCCACTGGAGCCGGAGGGCCAGGGATTCGTCATGCCCAGCAGGCCGGGGCCAAGGTAGATCACGATGATCTGCAGCATCAGCGGCGTGCCGCGGATGATCCAGACGAACGTCTTGACCAGCCCGCTCAGGGGCTTGCAGCGGCTCATGGAGCCAAATGCCACCACAAGGCCCAGCGGCAGGGCAAACACCAGCGTCAGAGCAAAGAGTTCGCAGTTGAGCAGGAATGCGCCGGACAGGCGCCCAAGAATCACAGACACAAAAACACACCCATCAATTCAAATCGTTGTTACAGCAGTTGACCGCCCCGGCAGGGCGGTCAGCCATTGTGCGGATAAAAAATTCCGGAATCAGTCCACCAGGGCCAGATCGTACTTGTCGGCCAGGGCCTGCATGGTGCCGTCGGCCTTCAGTTCCTCAAAGGCGGCGTCCACAGCGGCGGCGGCATCGCTGCCCTTGCGGAAGGCCACACCGTATTCCTCGGCGTTCAGCTCGTCCACAATCTTCAGGCCGGCGTAGTCGGTGCCCTCACCGATCATGGCGTTGGCAAGAGTCAGATCCAGCACAGCAGCATCTGCCGTACCGGCGGCCACTTCCATCAGGCAGTCGGTCTGGACGCTCTTGGAGATGTAATCGGCCTGTGCAAGGTTCTCGTCCTCAGCAATGGCGGCCTCGCCGGCAGAACCAGCCTCAGCCACCACGGTCTTGCCCACCAGGTCTGCCGTGGAGGTGTAATCGGTGCCATCCTTCACCACGACCACCTGTGCGTTCTTGGCGTAGGCCTGGGTGGTGGCGGTGTTTTCCATGATATCATCGGTCAGGGTCATGCCGTTCCAGATGCAGTCGATGCTCTTGGCGTCCAGCTCCACGATCTTGGTGTCCCAGTTGATCTCCACGAACTCCGGTTCCACGCCCAGCTTCTCGCAGACAGCGGTGGCAAGCTCAGTATCAAAGCCGGTAAAGTTGCCGTCGGCATCGGTGTAGTTCATCGGCTCATAAACGGTATAGCCAATGACCATCTTGCCGTTGCCCTTGATGTAATCCAGATCGCTGCCAGCGCTCTGGGAAGCAGCAGCGCTGCCCGATGCAGAGGCGGAAGCAGCTGCAGAAGTGGATGCGGAACCGCCGCAGGCGGCAAGGCTCAGTGCCATGGCACCAGCCAGAAATGCAGATACAAGACGTTTCATATACAAGTTCCTCCCTCAGCGGCAGGCCTCTTTGCTTTGCCGCTTTACCATGCTAAATTGCTAAACTGTGCATATAGAATACCGCGAATGC
>CAVDVT010000378.1:0-2109 GCA_963612415.1 bacterium
CTCCGTGGACTGAGGGTGTTTTTGTGTATTTTCCGGGATATTTTGTCAAGGAATTTGTCGAAAAACGTTTCTTTCCCGCGGGAAGCATGGTATACTTAAAGAAATTAATTGTTGAGTTGAAGAATATTATAAAGCTGTGACTTGCGGTGAGGAGCTTCTCTTTTTATGAATGGATCGATCTACCATCAAATGACGGTGTTCTGCTTTCTGATCACGGTGCTGATCTGGCTCAGTGCCCTGGTGTCCCGGAAATTTGCAGACAAGCCTTTCTTTATGCTGAACACAGCCCTCCTTCTGTTTGAAGGGGTGGATGCCCTGTGGGGCCTGATGGACACCGGCCGTCTTCCGGCCAACCGTCTGGCTCTGACGTGCATGGCGGGGCTGTATTATCTGATGTTCATGGTGGCACTGACTGCCCTGACAGATTACATTGGCAGCAATGTGCTGAGCAAAAAATACCGGAAGATCCTGCAGACACTGTTTGGCATTGCCGGGGCGGGAACGGTCATTCTGGTGATCGTAAGTGCCTTTAACGGGGTGCTGTACTGGGTGGGCGCAGACCATATGTTCCACCGGGGGCCGGCTTATCCGTTCCTGTACTGGACGCTGGTGGGTCTGCACCTGATGCTGGTACCCTTTGTCCTCCGCCGGATGATGAGGGACACTGTCCGGGAGGGCCGGGTCATGTACCTTGCAGCCTACCTGATGCCCATTGCCTTTATGCTCATGGAGTTTATCTTCCCGGATTATCCGTTCTCCTCCATGTCCTTTACGCTGGCGCTTGTGGGGCTGGTGCTGACTGTGGAATACCAGCAGCGCAAGCTTCTGATGGATGCGCTGAACGCTGCGGAACACGCAAACCGGGCCAAGACCACCTTCCTGTCCAACATGAGCCACGATATCCGCACCCCCATGAACGCCATCATGGGATTTACGGCGCTGGCAGCGGCCCACGTGGACAACGAGGAACTGGTGAAGGATTACCTGAGTAAGATCTCCACCTCCGGCCAGCATCTGCTCAGCCTGATCAATGATGTGCTGGACATGAGCCGGATCGAGAGCGGCCGGGTGAAGATCGAGGAAAAGGAAGTTCACCTGCCGGACGTGATGCACGACCTGCGCACCATCGTCAACGCCAATATCGTGTCGAAAAACATCGAATTTTTCATCGACGCTGTGGACGTGGAGAACGAGGATATCCTCTGCGACAAGCTGCGCCTGAACCAGATCCTGCTCAACCTGCTGAGCAACGCCGCCAAGTTTACCAAAAACGGCGGGCAGATCATTGTCCGCATCATCCAGCGGCCGGGCTTCCAGAACGGCTATGCCACTTATGAGTTCCATGTCAAAGATAATGGCATCGGCATGAGCAAGGAGTTCCAGAAGCATCTGTTTGAGGCCTTTACCCGTGAGGAAACGGCCACCGTCAGCGGCATTCAGGGCACCGGCCTTGGCATGGCCATCACCAAGAACATCGTGGACATGATGGGCGGCACCATCACGGTGGAAAGTGAAGAAGGGAAGGGGACCGAGTACACCGTGGTCATTCCCTTCAAGGTGCTGAACCAGTCGGCCAAGTACGAGATCATCCCGGAGCTGAAGGGTGTGCGGGTGCTGGTGGCTGACGACGATTCCAACACGGCCATCAGTGTCAGCCGGATGGTGCAGGAGATCGGGATGCGGGCCGAGTGGACCCTTTCCGGCAAGGAAGCTGTGCTGCGCACCAAGGTGGCCGTGGATCAGAACGACGAGTTCGGCGCCTACATCATCGACTGGATGATGCCCGACCTCAACGGCATTGAGACGGTGCGCCGCATCCGCCAGATCATCGGCGAGAGCAGACCCATCATCATCCTGACGGCTTACGACTGGTCGGATATTGAGGAAGAAGCCCGGGAGGCAGGCGTTACGGCCTTCTGCTCCAAGCCGCTGTTCCTTTCGGAGCTGCGGGATGTGCTGTCCCAGCCTTACCGGGTGGAGCCGGAACCGGCCGCTCAGGAGAAGAAATACGACTTCACCAATAAAAAGGTCCTTCTGGTGGAGGACAACAAGCTCAACCAGGAGATCGCCCTGTCCATCCTGAAAGAGGCTGGCTTTACGGTACAGATC
>CAVDVT010000379.1:0-2107 GCA_963612415.1 bacterium
GTTTATGACCGGCCGCGGTACCCCTTATGGACTGGACATTGCGCCGGTGATCAAGGTGTGCAGCCGCAACGAGATGAAGGAACACTGGTTCGACCTGATCGATATCTCGGCAGGCGAGGTGGCCACCGGCCAGAAGACCATTGCCGAGGTGGGCACCGAGATCTACAACTTCATTCTGGATGTGGCCAGCGGCACCAAGCAGCCGTACAGCGACCAGTACGGCTTCCACAATGATATGTGCATCTTCAACCCCGCACCCATTACCTGATCAGAAGAAAAAAGAGGGAGGAAACCGATATGTCTCCGATCGTTGAAAAAATGGAAGTGTTCCCCGTAGCTGGTACCGACTGCATGGAACTGAATCTTTCGGGCGCACACGCCCCCTACTTTACCCGCAATGTGGTCATCCTGACCGATTCCAACGGCGTGGAAGGTGTGGGTGAAGTGCCCGGCGGCCAGAAGATCACTGCCGCCCTGGAGGCCGTGAAGGATCTGGTGGTAGGCACCCGCATCGTGGACTACAAGCAGACCCTGAACAAGATCCGGGAGTGGCTGAACGCCAACATCAAGGACGATGTGCGCGGCCTGCAGACTTACGATCTGCGCACCGGCGTCCATGTGGTCACGGCAGTGGAAGCTCCGCTGCTGGACCTGATGGGCAAGTTCCTGGATGTGCCCGCAGCCGCCCTGCTGGGCGACGGCATCCAGCGGGAGCGGGTGCGCTTCCTGTCCTACCTGTTCTATCTGGGCGACCAGAAAAAGACCGACCTGCCCTATACCGATGAGTCTGGTTCCGACTGCGCATGGTACCGCATCCGCCACGAAGAAGCCCTGACCCCGGAAGCCATTGTGGCACAGGCCAAGGCCACCCAGGAAAAATACGGCTTTGAGGATTTCAAGCTCAAGGGCGGCGTGCTGGAACCGGAAGAAGAACTCAAGGCTGTGCAGGCCCTGAAGGAAGCCTTCCCCAATGCCCGCATCGATCTGGACCCCAACGGCTGCTGGAGCCTTGCCAAGTCGCTGGAGCTGGCCCCGGAACTGAAGAAGGTGCTGGCCTACTGTGAGGACCCCTGCGGTGCAGAGAACGGCTTCTCCGGCCGCGAGATCATGGCGGAGTTCAAGCGGGACAGCGGCATGCCCACCGCCACCAACATGATCGATACCGACTGGCGGCAGATGTGCCACTGCATCTCCCTGCGCAGTGTGGACATCCCGCTGGCAGACCCCCATTTCTGGACGATGAACGGTTCTGTCCGGGTGGGCCAGATGTGCAACGACTTCGGCCTGATGTGGGGCTGCCACTCCAACAACCACTTCGACATCTCGCTGGCCATGGTGGTGCAGTGTGCCGCCGCAGTGCCCGGCAAGATGAACGGCATCGATACCCACTGGATCTGGCAGGAAGGCCGTGAGCGCCTGACCAAGGAGCCCATGCAGATCGTGGATGGCTGCATCGACCTGCCCAAGAAGCCCGGCCTTGGCATTGAGGTGGATCGGGAGCAGATCCTCAAGGCCAACAAGCTGTATCTGGACAACTGCCTGGGGGCCCGCGATGACACCATTGGCATGCAGTACCTCATCCCCGGCTGGAAGTTTGATAATAAGCGTCCCTGTCTGGTGCGCTGAGCCACAAAAACGCAGTTTGATGCAGGAGCTGGCACCATGGGTGTCGGCTCCTGTTTTTGTTTGAAGAAAGGAGCCTGAAACATGGAACATCCGGTGATCACAAAGATGCAGGTCATCCCCGTGGCGGGGTACGACAGCATGCTGATGACCCTTTCGGGCGCACATGCGCCCTGCTTTACCCGCAACCTTGTCATCCTGACCGACAGCCTGAACCACACCGGTATCGGCGAGATCCACGGCGGAGACTACACCTGTGACTGCCTGAACTTTGTGCGGCCGCTGGTGGAGGGCCAGCCCATTGCGGCCTACCGCCAGATCTTACAGAAGATCCACAAGCTGGCCCGCCATGAAACGGCGGACGACGGCGAGGGCATCCAGACGCTGGACATCTCCAAACTGAAGTTTGTGGTCAAGAGCGAATGGGCCATTGAGTGCGCCATGCTGGACCTGATGGGCCAGTACCTTGGGGTGCCCATGTGCC
>CAVDVT010000380.1:0-2098 GCA_963612415.1 bacterium
CCGGTCTGTGTTGCGGATACGCAGCAGCAGATGGAGTAATCGTCGCCCCACACCGGTTTCATCACATCGTCGTTCTCGTACTGGACGGAGCTGGTGTTGATGGAGATCTTGGCGGCGTACTTCTTGAAGTTTTCCGGCAGGGCAGAGGAGTACAGAACGGTCAGGTTCGGCTCCGGTGCAGGGCCCATGTTCTCCAGCGTGTGCAGGAAGCGGTAGCAGTTCTTGGTGACCATGCTGCGGCCGTCCATGCCAATGCCGCCCACTTCCAGCGTAGCCCACACGGGGTCGCCGGAGAACAGCTGGTTGTAGCTGGGGATGCGGGCAAACTTGACCATGCGGAACTTCATGACCATGTGGTCGATCAGCTCCTGAGCCTGGCTCTCGGTCAGGGTGCCGTTGTCCAGATCGCGCTGGATATAGATGTCCAGGAAGGTGGAGATGCGGCCCACGCTCATGGCAGCGCCGTTCTGGGTCTTGATGGCGGCCAGATAGCCGAAGTACAGCCACTGGCAGGCTTCCTTGGCGTTCTTGGCGGGCTGGGAGATGTCGTAGCCATAGGCCTCGGCCATCTTCTTCATGCCCTTCAGGGCGTTGATCTGGCGGGCGATCTCCTCGCGCAGGCGGATGACATCATCGGTCATGGTGCCGTCGCCGCAGTTGGCGAAATCTTCCTGCTTGAACTGGATCAGGGCATCGATGCCGTACAGGGCCACACGGCGATAGTCGCCCACGATGCGGCCACGGCCGTAGGTGTCGGGCAGGCCGGTGATGATGTGGGTGTGACGGGCCTTCTTCATCTCGGGGGTGTAGGCGTCGAACACAGCCTGGTTATGGGTGCGGGTATAGTCAGTAAAGATCTTGTGCAGCTCGGCGCTGGGCTCGTAGCCGTAGGTGGTGCAGGCCTGCTCAGCCATCTTGATGCCGCCGTAGGGCATAAAGGCACGCTTCAGGGGCTTGTCGGTCTGCAGGCCGACGATCTGCTCCAGATCCTTCAGGTTTTCATCAATGTAGCCGGGGCCGTAAGCGGTCAGGCTGCTGACCACATCGGTCTCCATGTCCAGAACGCCGCCCTTGGCGCGTTCTTCCTTCTGCAGCTGCTGCAGGGCACCCCACAGCTTGTTGGTAGCCTCGGTGGGGCCGGCCAGGAACGACTCGTCGCCGTCATAAGGGGTGTAGTTCTTCTGGATGAAGTCGCGCACATTGACTTCCTCTTTCCAGATGCGGCCCTCAAAGCCTTCCCACTGTTCAAAATTGATCATTGGAACCTCCTTGCTCCATTCCATGCGCCTAGTTAGCGCAATCTAACTATTGAGCCTTTGAAAAGCCGCTTTGTGCGGCTTTCTGGGGGCGGATCGGTTGGGTGTCGGAGCAGAAAATGTTTCTGCCCCCGGCAGCCTGTTATTATAATATCAAGCCTTTTGGCAAAAAGCAAGAGGAAAGGAGTGGATTTTCCACAAAACCGGCTAAGATTTCTTAGCACACTGCACAAAACCGTGCAAGTTTTCACAGGGCAAACCGGAAACAAAACTTTTTTGCAGAAATTTTCAAAACAGGGCTTGACAGTCACGGCAAACTATGATATCCTGTTGTCACGGCAAGGTTAGTTGAATCTAACCAAGGCTGCGGAGCCCTCTGCAAAGGGTTCCATTCCTCCATTCCATACTCTCTTTTTTCCTTGCAGGATGCAGCATTCTGGTTTGCTCTGCATCCGCTGCGCGGCACACAGGGCTCTGGTACGGCACTGTGCGCGAATGAAAACAAAAACGGGACACTCAGCTTGACCACCTGAGTGCCCCGATTTTTGTTTTGAAAAATACACCTGATAAGATGTAAAGCAAATACATCTTATCGGATGTGAAGTATAGTCCTTTCAGGGGGCTTTACGATGTATTATTATGAACGTCTGCGCGATTTGCGGGAGGACGCTGACCTGACACAGAAAGAAGCCGGTGCGATCCTGAACACGACCCAGCAGCAGTACGCAAAGTACGAGCTGGGGGTGCAGGAGATCCCGACCCATCATCTGCTCCGGCTGGCAGAGTATTATGATGTCAGTGTGGACTATATGCTGGGCCGGGCTGACTGGGAAGATGTGCAG
>CAVDVT010000381.1:0-2092 GCA_963612415.1 bacterium
TCCCCTATCTTTACACCCTGCACATCACCTGCGGAGCAGATGTCTATGACCAGACCTTCGGGGTGCGGAGCATTGAGGTAAAGGGAACACAGGTGCTTCTGAACGGAAAGCCGCTCTACTTCAAGGGCTTCTGCAAGCACGAGGATTTCACCGCCCATGGCCGGGGCTTTGATCCGGTGCTGAACATCAAGGACGTAAACCTGATCCACTGGGCCAATGCCAACGCCGTGCGCACCAGCCATTACCCCTATGCCGAGGAATTTTATGACCTGTGCAACCGGGAGGGCATCCTTGTGATGGACGAGACCCCTGCCGTGGGCATCGGCGGCGGGGCAGCCGTGAATCCCTACAAGGAGTATCCGCTGGCCGAACACCACAAACAGGTGCTGACAGAGATGATCCAGCGGGACAAGAACCACCCCTGCGTGGTGCTGTGGAGCCTGGGCAACGAGCCGGATCTGGAGCATTTCCCGAAAGACGCCTACGCTTACTGGCACCCGCTGTATGAGCTGGCCCACCAGCTGGACCCCCAGGGCCGCCCGGTAACGCTGGTGTGCTGCCAGAACGACTACACCAAGGACATCACCACCCGCACCATGGACATCGTCTGCATCAACCGCTATTACGGCTGGTACAACCTGTCCGGCGATCTGGACGCCGCCTGCTTCGGCCTTGCACAGGAGCTGGATTTCTGGGAAGATCAGCACAAGCCTGTGATGATGAGCGAATACGGTGCCGATACCCTTGCCGGGCTGCACACCGCCGGGGCCGAGATGTTCAGCGAGGAATTTCAGGTGGAGTTTTACCGCCGTCTGGATGCCGAGTTTGACAAACGCCCCTGGTTTGTGGGAGAATTTGTCTGGAACTTTGCCGACTACGACACCGTGCAGGGCCCCATGCGGGTAGACGGCAACAAAAAGGGCCTGTTCACCCGGGACCGCCGCCCCAAGCTGGGCGCGCATTTTCTGCGCCAGCGCTGGCACAACATCCCCACTTTTGGATTTAAGGAGTAATCGTCATGAAAACATATCCCAATCACCCCATGACCGACGCCGAGGCAAAGCAGGCGCTGGCGGATGCCTGTTTTCAGGTGGAGACCAACCTGCCGCTGTACACTTACCAGTGCCAGAACCATTCCAGCGTGGGCGGCATCTACCCCGGCTGCGCCAACAACCAGTGGACCTGCGGCTTCTGGCCCGGTGAGATCTGGCTGGCCTACGAAGCCACCGGCGACGAGAAATTCAAACACGCTGCCCTGATCCAGGTGGACAGCTTTGCCGACCGCATTGCCCGCAAGGTGGAAGTGGACCACCACGACATGGGCTTTCTGTACAGCCCCACCTGTGTGGCGGCATGGAAACTGGCGGGCAGCAAGACCGGCAAGAATGCCGCCATTGCTGCTGCCGACCAGCTGCTGACCCGTTACCAGCCCAGCGGAAAATTCCTGCAGGCCTGGGGCACCATGGACGATCCCGACAACTACCGTTACATCATCGACTGTATGCTGAACGTTCCCCTGCTCTACTGGGCCAGCCAGACCACCGGAAACGGCCACTACCGCGAAATTGCCGCCGCCCACACAGCCACCACGCTGGCAAACTCCTTCCGGCCTGACGGCAGCACCTACCACACCTTTTTCATGAACCCGGACGGCACCCCCAAGGGCGGCCGCACCTGTCAGGGCTACAAGGACGACAGCTTCTGGGCGCGGGGCCAGGCCTGGGGCGTGTACGGCAGTGCCATCGGCTACACCTACACCCACGACGAAAAGTTCCTTGATGTGTTCCGCAAGGCCCTCGACTTTTACCTTTCCCGCCTGCCGGAAGATCTGATCCCCTGCTGGGATATGATCTTTGCACCGGAAAGCGGCGAGCCCCGGGATTCCTCCTCCGCTGCCATTGTGGCCTGCGGCCTGCTGGAAGCCGCCAAGTATGTGGGTGAGGAAGAAGCCGCGCAGTGGCGCACCCTGGCCCGGCAGATGCTGGGTTCTCTGGCCGCAAATTACGCCGTCAAGCCCGGCACCCTTGGCTCCGGCCAGCTGCTCCACGGCACATACAGCAAAAAGAGCCCCTACAACACCTGCACCCCGGAG
>CAVDVT010000382.1:0-2085 GCA_963612415.1 bacterium
GCATCCTTGCGTTTATGGGGGCAGCGGACGCGGCAAAGCAGATCAGCACGCAGAAAGCGGTCAAACAGCTGCGCAATCAGATCAACCGGCATACGAATTGTGATACCGCCAACTTGGGCAAAACGGCCCGGGCCAACGCACAGACCACAAAAGCCATCCGCTTTTTGCAGGAGCAGCATGCACTGGAAACCCTGCCGGAAGTGCTGCAGCAGGCTGCGGCCAAACGGATGGAATTTCCGGATCTTTCCCTGACAGCGCTCTGTGCCTGCTTTGACCCGCCGGTCAGCAAATCAGGGCTTTCGCACCGGATGAAGAAGCTGGAAGCTCTGGCAGAGGATCTGCGTCAGCGGATGAATGAAAAGGCAGAAAAGGAGGAGACGACATGATGGAACCCAGTGAGGGAAACAAGCAGGGGAGAGATTTCGTCCACCTCCACATCCATACCGAATACAGCCTGCTGGATGGTGCCTGCCGCATCGACCAGCTGATGGACCGTGTGAAGGAGTGCGGCCAGACCGCCATTGCCTGCACCGACCATGGCGTGATGTATGGCTGTGTGCAGTTCTATAAGGCGGCCAAGAAGGCAGGCATCAAACCCATCATTGGCTGCGAAGTTTATGTGGCCACCCGCACCCGTTTTGATAAGGTAAACAAGATCGACGGTAACAACCACCTGATCCTGCTCTGCAAAAATGAGACTGGCTACAAAAACCTCATCAAGATGGTGTCCGCTGCTTTTACAGAGGGCTTTTACTCCAAGCCCCGGGTGGACAAGCAGCTGCTGGAGCAGTATCACGAGGGCCTGATCTGCCTTTCGGCCTGTCTGGCAGGTGAGATCCCGCAGGCCATTCTTGCCGGGGACTATGAACGGGCAAAGGCATCCGCCCTGTGGTATCAGGATCTGTTTGGCAGGGGGAATTATTATATTGAATTGCAGGACCACGGGCTGGAGGAAGACAACATCGTTCTGCCACAGCTCATCAAGCTGGCCCGGGAGACCGGGATCCCCATGGCAGCTACCAACGACTCCCATTACCTGCGCAAAGACGATGCCAAGATGCAGGCCATTCTGCTCTGCATCCAGACCGGCAAGACCATGCAGGACGCTGACCGGATGGAGTTTCAGACCGATGAGTTCTACGTAAAGACGACGGATGAAATGTATGATCTGTTCGCCATGGTTCCGGAAGCCTGCTCCAACACCCAGATCATTGCTGATCAGTGTAATTTTGACTTTGAGTTCGGACACACCAAGATCCCTTATTACAAAGCTCCCGGCGGCATGGACAATCAGGAGTTCTTCGAGAAGCTCTGCTGGGACGGTCTGGAGCGCCGTTATGGCCCTGATGTGCCGCAGGCCAACAAAGACCGCCTGACTTATGAGATCGGCGTTATCAAGAAGATGGGGTATACCAACTACTACCTCATCGTCTGGGACTATGTGAACTATGCCAAAAGTCAGGGGATCCCGGTTGGCCCGGGCCGTGGTTCCGGTGCGGGCAGCATTGCAGCATACAGTGTCGGCATTACCGATATCGACCCGATCCGCTACAACCTGATCTTTGAACGGTTCCTGAACCCGGAGCGCGTCAGCATGCCCGATTTCGATGTGGATTTCTGTTACGAGCGCCGTCAGGAGGTCATTGATTACGTCAACCGCAAATACGGAGCCGACCATGTGGCCCAGATCGTAACCTTTGGTACCATGGCTGCCCGCAATGCCATCCGCGATGTGGGCCGTGTGCTGGGAATGCCCTATCAGAGTGTGGACACGGTTGCAAAACAGGTTCCCATGGAACTGAAAATGACGCTGAAGCGTGCCTTGGAAGTTTCGCCAGAACTGAAGCGGATGTATGATACAGACCCGCAGGTAACGGAACTCATTGATACAGCTCTGAAAGTGGAAGGAATGCCTCGCCACGCGTCCACCCATGCAGCGGGCGTTGTTATCACGCCGGAACCGGCAGATTATTATCTGCCGCTGGCTACCAACGACGGCCTGCCCGTGACTCAGTTCAATATGACCGAGATCGAGGAACTTGGCCTGCTGAAGATGGACTTTCTGGGACTTCGGACACTGACCGT
>CAVDVT010000383.1:0-2085 GCA_963612415.1 bacterium
CGTCGGGGCAGGCGATGGTCTCGGTCTCTGCATAAGCCAGCACGGCCTTTGCCAGCGGGTGTTCGCTCTTTTGCTCCAGAGAGGCGGCCAGCGTCAGCAGCTCACTCTCGGAAACGCCCTCGGCGGGCAGAATGTCGGTGACTTTGGGCTCACCGCTGGTGATGGTGCCGGTCTTGTCCAGCGCCACGATCTGGGTGCGGCCTGCGGCTTCCAGCGAAGCGGCGGTCTTGAACAGGATGCCGTTCTTGGCGCCCAGACCGTTGCCCACCATGATGGCCACCGGTGTTGCCAGACCCAGGGCGCAGGGGCAGCTGATGACCAGCACCGAGATGCCGCGGGCCAGTGCATAGCCGAACTCCCGGCCCAGCAGCAGCCAGACAAGGGTGGTGATGACGGCAATGGAGATGACCGCGGGCACAAAGAAGCCGGACACGGTGTCGGCGATCTTGGCAATGGGGGCCTTGGTGGCGGCAGCGTCGCTGACCATCTTGATGATCTGGGCCAGTGTGGTGTCCTCGCCCACACGGGTGGCCTCGCACTTGAGGAAGCCGGACTGGTTGGTGGTGGCCGCGCTCACATGGTCGCCCTCAGCCTTGTCCACGGGGATGCTCTCACCGGTCAGGGCGCTCTCGTTCACGGCGCTGCTGCCTTCCAGCACGGTGCCGTCCACGGGGATATTCTCACCGGGGCGCACCACAAAGACATCGCCCTTTTTCACCTCGGCAATGGGCACACTGACCTCGGCACCGTCCCGCAGCAGGGTAGCGGTCTTGGGGGCCAGCTTCATCAGGCTCTTGAGGGCATCGGTGGTCTTGCCCTTGGAGCGGGCTTCCAGCATCTTGCCCACCGTGATCAGGGTCAGGATCATGGCGGCGGACTCGAAGTAGAACTCCATCATATAGTGCATGACCAACTCGTCGTTGCCGTCCAGCTGGGCGCGGGTCATGGCAAACAGGGCGTAGGTACTCCACACAAAGCTGGCGGAGGAACCCAGTGTCACCAGCGTGTCCATGTTAGGTGCGCGGTGGATCAGACCCTTGAAGCCGTTGATGAAGAATTTCTGGTTGATGACCATCACGATGCCTGCCAGCAGCAGCTGGACCAGGCCCATGGCAATGTGGTTGCCGTCGAACCAGTGGGGCAGGGGCCAGCCCCACATCATGTGGCCCATGGAGAAGTACATCAGCACCGCCAGGAAGATCAGCGAGGCGATGAGACGTTTCTTCAGCTTGGGCGTTTCATGGTCGGCCAGCGCATCCAGATCGGCGCTGGCGGTGTCGGCTGCAGCCGAAGCGGCCTTGGGGCTTGCCCCGTAGCCGGCATCCTGCACTGCCTTGACGATGGCGGCGCTGCTGGCCGTGCCCTCCACGCCCATGGAGTTGGTCAGCAGGCTCACTGAGCAGCTGGTCACGCCGGGCACAGCTTTTACGGCCTTTTCCACACGGGCAGAGCAGGCCGCGCAGCTCATACCCGTAACATTATACTGTTCCATTGGTTCCCTCCAATAAGATTAGCTTGCCCGCAAGGGAGTCATTTCATGAGTTTGGGCAGAAGACGCAGAAATTCATCCAGCTTTTCCTCGCTGCCCTCCCGCAGGTCATTGGCTACGCAGGTGCGCAGGTGCTGATCGATCAGCTCCCGCGCAAAGCCGTTCAGCGCGCTGTTGACAGCGGACACCTGCACCAGAATGTCGGCGCAGTACACATCCTTTTCCACCATGCCCCGGATGCCCCGGATCTGTCCCTCAATGCGGTTCAGCCGGTTCACAAGGCTTTTGTATTCCTGCGCGGTCCGCTTTTTGTGGCGGCAGCAGGAAGCGGTTTCTTCGGCGGGTGCTTCGCAGCAGGCCGGAGTTGCGGGCTGCTCTGCCGGGGCGGTGCCGCAGCAGGCGCAGGTGGGTTCGGGCCGTTCGTTCGCTTCGTTCATGGTGAGAACTCCTTTCGTTACCCCTTGGGGGTATCTTTCGTACACCTGCATTATAGCACGCCTTCTCCGACTGTGCAAGTAGGGATGGGGGGTATATTTGTTAACTTTTTATGAACGGATGAGGCCGCAAAAAGGCCCTGCACCACCGGAACAGGGTGC
>CAVDVT010000384.1:0-2083 GCA_963612415.1 bacterium
CCTCGTCAAACAGCAGGATCTCAGGGTGCATACACAGCGCCCGCACAATGGCAACGCGCTGTTTCTGGCCGCCGGAAAGCTCCCGCGGGTAGCTTCTGGCCTTTTGCAGCAGGCCCACCCGCTCCAGCAGGGCTTCGGCCTCTTTCTGCACTTCTGCCTTCGGGCGTTTCTGCACCTTGGTGGGGGCCAGCAGGATGTTGTCCAGCACGGTCAGGTGCGGGAACAGCTCATAGCTCTGGAACACCATGCCAATGCGCTGGCGCAGGGCCGTCAGATTCTTGCCGCCGTAGGCAACGGTCTCATTGCCCAGCCGCACCCGGCCGCCCTGCACCGGCTCCAGTCCGTTCAGACAGCGCAGCAGGGTACTTTTGCCGCAGCCGGAAGGGCCAACCACCACGATGACTTCGCCCGGCTGTACGGCAAAGCTGACGTTATCCAGAATATTCGTTTTGCCATCGTAGCTTTTCACCAGATGGTCTACGGTCAGGATCGGCTCTGCCATAACAGTCACTTCCATTTCTTTTCAAGATAGCCGGCCAGCAGGCTGATGGGCCAGCAGGCCAGGAAATACAGGATGAACACGGTGAGATAGATGCCAAACGCCGCGTTGGGGCTGGCTGTGCGGTTGGCCTCGATGATCTGCTGGGCCACCTTCAGCACCTCCACCACGCCGATCATCAGCACAAGACTGGTGGTCTTGATCATGCGGGTGATGAGGTTGATGGACAGCGGGATCAGCCGCCGCACCGTCTGGGGGATGATGATGTACCAGTAGGTCTGCACCCGGCTCAGGCCAAGAGCTTCGCTGCTCTCGTACTGATGCTTCGGGATGGCGATCAGGGCACCGCGCACCAGATCACTCATTTCGGCCGTGCCCCACAGCACAAAGACGATGGTGGCAGCGGTCTCGCCGGAAAGATCCCACCCAAAGGCACGGGTGGTGCCAAAGTAGACCAGGAACAGCAGCACCATCTGGGGCATGATCCGGATAAATTCCAGATACACTCGGAGAAGGGCTTTGAGGATGGGATTTTTGAAGGTCATCAAAACGCCCAGCAGGATGCCCAGCGGCAGGCTGATGACCACCGAGATCATGCTGATCTTAAGGGCGACCCCAAGGCCCCCCAGCAGGCGGAGCATATTCTTGCCCTTGAACAGGACTTCAAGACCCAAATCCGGCATAGCGCATCCTCCTTTCCAGCCAGCTGCCCAGCAGGGACACCGGCAGCAGGATGATGAGGTAGAAGACCACCAGCAGGAACAGATTTTCTGCGGTCTTGTAATACAGGCCGATCAGATCCTTGGCCGTGAACATCAGGTCCATCAGGCTGATGGCGCTGAACACGCTGGTCTCCTTGAGCAGGAAGATGACATTTGCCATAAAGGCCGGCATACTGGTGGACACCGCCTGCGGCAGAATGACATACCGCATGGTCTGCAGGCGGCTCATGCCAAGGCTGTATGCGCTTTCGGTCTGGATGGGCTCAATGGCTTCCAGTCCGCTGCGGAAAGCCTCCGCCATATAGCTGCCGCCCAGAAAAGCCAGGCCCGCAATGCCGCAGACCGCCGCATTGGTCTTGATGCCCACTTTGGGCAGGCCATAATAAATAAAGAACAGCTGCACCAGAAGCGGGGTGTTCCGGCTGAGCTGGATGTAGGCTCCCACCACCCGGCGCAGCACCGGGACTTTTTCGTACTGGAGGACTGCGCAGACAAGACCGATGAGGATGGCCCAGAAGATGCCCGCCACGCCCAGCCGCAGCGTAAGAGCAGCTGCTTTTTTATACTGGGGCAGGTACTGCGCCATAACATTCCAGTCCATGCGGTTCTCCCTCCTTTTGCGTCTGGATTTCCGGAATCTGATTCCGATGGCCGTATGATATACCCATTTTCCCAGAATGTCAATAGGTTTATAGGGAATTTTGGCAGCCCGATTTCCCGCTTTGCCGCAAACCATCCCTTCTGCGTTGATTTTTCAGCTTTGTTTTTCCACAAAAAAGTCCTCTCTTGTCTTTTTTGCACAAGAGAGGACTTTTGATTTCAGCACAATAGACGAATGGCCCGGTGCTTTTTCCCTCAGAAC
>CAVDVT010000385.1:0-2081 GCA_963612415.1 bacterium
CAGCATCGGTGCGGCCTTTCTCGTACATCTTTTCCAAGCTGGCTTTGTCCTTGGTCAGGGTCGCCATGCCCTCGGTGCTGTCCGGGGCAATGACGCAGGCCCTGCCTTCCCGTTCCAGCTCCAGCGCCCTGCGCACAGCCGCGTTGTAGCGCTGTGCCCGCAGCACAAGGCCTTTGGCCGACTCCGGGTATTTCCGCTGCAGCAGACGGGCCAGCTTCTGGTCACGCCTGTTATCCCGCTCCAGCGTCACAGGCTTTGTCAGGATCACTGCCACCCGGTCGCAGCCCAGTTCCAGCGCCTTTTCCAGCGGCACCGGATCGGCAAGGCCGCCGTCAAAATAGGGCTCGCCTGCAATGAAGATGGGCTGATCCACCACCGGGATGCAGCAGGAGGCCATCAGAGGCGTGTAATCGTCCTGTTTCATCTCTGCTTTGGTAAAATAGCGGGGCAGGCCCGTGCGGGCATTCTCCGCCACCACAATCAGTTCTGCCGGGTTTTGCATCATGGCCGGGTAGTCCAGCGGATTCTCTCCGCCCCGGTTGCTCAGGGTGCCGTAAACATAGCTCAGGTCAAGGTAGGAGTGCTTTTCCACCAGATTCTTCACGCTCATATACTCCTTGCGGAAGGAGTATTCGTCATAGAACGGCTTGTTCCGGCCCTTCTGCCCGGCCACATAGGAGGTCATATTTGCACTACCTGCCGATACGCCGATGCAGCAGTCAAAGCAGATATCTTCTTCCAGGCAGCGGTCCAGCACACCAGCTCCGTAAATGCCCCGCAGGCCGCCGCCCACATCAATGATGCCATATTTCATCGCTTCCGTCTCCTCTGTCTTTTGTTTTCCACCTGATTATAATCATCCGGTGGAAAAAATGGTATCGGCAGACCGCGCACAATGATAAAAAGCAGGCAAAACAAAAACGGCAGCTCTGCCGAAGCAGAACTGCCGTAAAAGATCCGATACGGATAAAATCAGCGCTTGCTGAACTGGGGAGCGCGGCGAGCGGCCTTCAGACCGTACTTCTTACGCTCCTTCATACGAGGATCGCGGGTCAGGAAGCCAGCCTTCTTCAGGACTGCGCGGTTCTCATCGCTCTGCTGCAGCAGGGCGCGGGACAGGCCGTGGCGGATAGCGCCAGCCTGGCCGGAAACACCGCCGCCGGAAACGCGGACGACGACGTCATACTTGCCCTCGAGGCCCAGCAGGACCAGCGGAGAGCGGACGATCAGCTTCAGGGTCTCCAGACCGAAGTAGCTGTCGATATCGCGGTCATTCACAGTGATTTTGCCGGTGCCAGTGTAAACGCGAACGCGGGCAACGGAATTCTTACGACGACCAGTGCCGTAGAAATAAGGTTTGGTTTCGTACATATTCGATTGCCTCCTTCTTAGAACTCGATCTTCTCGGGCTTCTGAGCTGCGTGAGCATGCTCGGCACCCTGATAGCAGTGCAGGCGGGTCAGGGCCTTAGCACCGATGGTGTTGGAAGGGATCATGCCCTTGATGGCATAGGTCATAGCCAGATCGCTGTTCTCAGCCATCAGCTTGCTGTACTGGACCTTCTTCAGGCCGCCGATATACTTGCTGTGGGTGATGTGGAACTTCTGCTCAGCCTTCTTGCCGGTCAGAACTGCCTTGTCGCAGTTGATGACAACGACGTAATCGCCGCAATCGACATTCGGGGTGTAGTTGACCTTCTGCTTGCCACGCAGCAGAACAGCGGCTTCAGCAGCGACGTGACCCAGGCTCTTGCCGGTAGCGTCGAGCAGATACCACTTGCGCTCGACTTCAGCGGGCTTTACGAGAGTAGTGCTCATATCTATTTCCTCCTGATAAGTGTATGGTACGATTCAGGCGCCTTTGGGGCGCGAGTGTCAGTATACAACACAAAAAGGCGCCTGTCAACAGAATTTTTTGATTTTTTCAGTGCAAATTTTCGATCCTCTCAAAATCTCTCAAATTCTCCCGAAATCTCTCGATTTCAAAAATCGCATTTTCAAAAAGTTTTTCTGCTGCCGCCCGTCATTTTCCCGGCTGCGGCGCTACAATTTTGCAGCCAAGTGTGCTATACTATATAAGAT
>CAVDVT010000386.1:0-2077 GCA_963612415.1 bacterium
CGGGGCAGGTGTTCAGCAGGTCGGCGTGCTTGCCAAGGCCCACCATTTTGCCGTCGTCCAGCACGATGATCTGGTCGGCGTGCTGCAGGCTGGCGGCGCGCTGGCTGACGATGAACACGGTCAGGTCACCGGGCAGGGCAGCCAGTGCCTTGCGCAGGGCGGCGTCGGTGGCGTAGTCCAGTGCGCTGGCGCTGTCGTCCAGGATCAGGATCTCCGGCCTGCCCACCAGAGCCCGGGCAATGGTCAGGCGCTGTTTCTGGCCGCCGGAAAGGTTCCGGCCGCCCTGCTCCACAGGCTCGTCCAGCCCAAGGGGCTTTGCCTTGACAAATTCAGCCGCCTGTGCCGTTTCCAGTGCGGCCCACAGATCTGCATCGGTGGCATTCTTGTTGCCCCACAGCAGGTTGGAGCGGATGGTGCCGCCGAACAGCTGGGCCTTCTGCATGACCACAGCCACGCTGCCGCGCAGTGCCTCACGGGGGTAGTCCTGGGCAGGGCGCCCCAGGATCTCCACGGTGCCCTCGGTGGCGTCGTAGAAGCGGGGGATCAGGCTGATGAGGCTGGATTTGCCGCTGCCTGTGCCGCCGATGACGCCGATGGTCTGGCCCCGCTTTGCGGTGAAGCTGATGTCGGTCAGGCTGGGGGCGCCGGCACCGGCGTAGGTCAGGCTCACATGGTCAAAGCGGACGGCGTCACCGGCCTTGTCGGCAGGGGTGTCGCCCTTCAGGGCAGCAGGGAACTCCATGCCGGGTTTGGTGTCCAGCACGGCCTGCACACGGGAAGCACAGGCCAGCGCCTTGCTCACCTGCACGATGAGGTTGGCCAGCTTGACCAGCTCCACAAGGATCTGGTTCATATAGTTCACCAGTGCGATCACATCGCCGGAAGCCATGCCGCCGATGTTGATCTCGATGCTGCCCACGTACAGCAGGGCCACGATGGCAATGTTGATGATCACATAGGTCAGCGGGCTCATCAGGGAGGAGATGTGGCCCACATGGAGCTGCATCTTGGTCAGCAGGTCGTTGGCCGACTCAAAGCGGTCAATCTCGCTCTGCTCCTTGTCAAAGGCACGCACCACGCGCACACCGGTCAGGTTTTCGCGGGTCAGGCCCAGCACACGGTCCAACCGGGTCTGGGCAGTCTTGTACAGGGGGTTGGTCAGCACCATGATGCCAAACACCACCACGCTCAGCAGCGGGATGGCCACCACAAAGATCCAGGCTGCCCGCACATTAACGGTAAAGGCCATGATCATGGCGCCGAACACCACGAACGGGCTGCGCAGGAACAGGCGGAGGAACAGGTTCAGGCCGCTCTGCACCTGGTTGATATCACTGGTCATCCGGGTGATGAGGGTGCTGGTGCCCAGGGTATCCATCTCGGTAAAGCCAAGCTTCTGGATGTGTTCAAACAGAGCATGGCGCAGGGAGGTGGAGTAGCCCACCGCTGCTTTGGCCGAGAAATACTGGGCCGTCAGGCTGCAGGCAAGGCCCACGATGGCCAGCAGCAGCAGGATGCCGCACCGCACCAGAATGTAGTGCAGGTCGTGCGCGGCAATGCCCACGTTGACGATGTTTGCCATGACCAGAGGCACAAACAGGTCGAACGTGGCTTCCAGCATCTTGAACAGCGGGGCAAGCACAGCTTCGCGCTTGTAGCCGTTCAGGTGGGTAAGCATTTTGTTCAAGGCGTAAGACTCCTTTTCCAATTATAATAGGTGTAAACTTCACAGTTCTTTATTATATAGCAAAGATGCAGAAAAAGCTAGAATATTGTGAAAATCTGCGATTCCTGCTATACTTATTCTATTGACTGAAAAGAAGGGTGAGACAAATGGCATTACACACAGGTGCCCGGCGGTTCCGGCCGGTGGACAGCAGGCGGAAAAAGACGGCTCCGCAGTACGGCCCGGTGGAAACGGGCTGCCCGGTGGTGGAGCAGGCAGTGGCGCGGCTTTACCGGGAACAGAACGAGGAACATTTCTGGAGCCTGATGAACGCCCTGAACTATGCGCTGGAGCTGGACACCCGGGTGCTGATGCCGCTGGATGCAGCGGTGGACCCCCAGAGCGGGGCGG
>CAVDVT010000387.1:0-2072 GCA_963612415.1 bacterium
AGGTTATCCCGGGTGATGCCGGCATTGTTCACCAGAATGTCCACCCGGCCAAAGGCGGCCATGGCGGCATCAAACAGTGCTTTGCAGCCTGCGGCAGTGGAAACGTCGGCCTGCACGGCCACCGCTTCTGCACCTTCGGCCCTGCACAGGGCCACGGTCTCAGCCGCAGCGGCCTCGCCGCGGCAGTAGTTGACCACTATATTGCAGCCCTGCTTTGCCAGCGCTGCACACACCGCCCGGCCAATGCCCCGGCTTCCGCCGGTGACAACAGCGGTGCGGACGATTTTTTCTTCGTTCATTGTTCTTCCTTCCATGCGGCCAGCACGGTGTCCAGCTGTGCGGGGGTCTCCACCGCAGCACAGGCCACACCGGGCAGGGTCTTTTTTACAAAGCCGGACAGCGCACTGCCCGGGCCGACTTCCAGAATGTGATCCACCCCCAGCTCACCCAGACGGCGGAGGGTGTCTTCCATATAGACGCTGCTCTGCACCTGCCGGACAAGCAACTGTGGGATGGTGTCTGTGCCGCTCTTTTCGCGGCCAAGGCAGTTGAACAGCACCGGCACACGCATCTCGCCAAAGGACTCTGTTTCAAACCGTTTGGCAAGGGCATCCCCGGCGGGTGCCATGAGCCTGGTATGGAACGGGCCGCTGACCTTGAGCGGGATGCAGCGGCGGGCGCCGGCCTGCTTTGCCCGTTCGGCAGCTTTGTCCACGGCCGCTTTTTCCCCGCCGATGACCAGCTGGCCCGGGCAGTTGTAGTTGCAGATCTGCACACAGCCCAGATCCGAAGCCTGCTCACAGCAGGCGGCAAGGGTTTCCCGGTCAAGATTCAGCACCGCCGTCATGCCGCAGTCGATGCCTTTGGCTGCATCGGCCATTGCCCTGCCGCGGTAGGCAGCCAGCTCGATGGCCTGTCTTGCGGTGAACACCCCGGCCGCCTCCAGCGCGGAATATTCCCCAAGGGAAAGCCCGGCCACAAAGTCCGGCTGTATGCCCTGCTCGGCCAGCACAGCGGTCACACCGCAGGCAAAGGCCACCATGCAGGGCTGGGTGTATTCGGTCTGGTTCAGTACGTCGTCCGGGTCCTCGAAGCAGACGCGGTGCAGATCAAACTCTAGCTCCGCACTGTCGAAAGCCGCCCGGAAGGCGGAAGATGCTTCGTAAAATTCTTTGCCCATGCCAGGGTGCTGGGCACCCTGACCGGCATACAAAACGGCAAGCTTCATAAATCGTGCCTCCATTCGGTCACAAGTTCGTCCATCAGTTCGTGGACCGTATACATCCGGTCAAGCCGCCCGACATTGGCCCCGCAGAAGAACAGCCCTTCCTCCACATTGCCTTTCACGGCTTCTATAAGTGCGTGGGTGATGCAGTAGGGCACTCTGGCGGGATCACAGGTTTTCAGACAGCGGGCACAGTGTCGTGGCGCGAACCGCGTTCCCTCTGCAAGCGCCTGCACCAGCGGCGTGTTCAGTGCCCGGCCCGGCATTCCCACCGGACTGTGGATGATGCGCACATCTTCAGGCCCGGCATTCCCACCGGACTGTGGATGATGCGCACATCTTCAGGCCCGGCGTTCAGCAGAACATCCTTGTAGCCCTGGGATGCGTCGCACTCATAGGTCGTGATAAAACGGGTGGCAAGCTGAACGCCTGCGGCACCCAGTCTGGTAAAATGAGCCATATCGGCCCCCGTGTACACACCGCCCGCCACAAACACCGGGATGTCATGACCGAACTGCGCTTCAAAAGGCTTCACTTCGGCCAGCACCTCCGGTAAGATCTCATCCAGAGACTGGCATTTGCCGCTCAGCAGGTCAGCCTCTGCAAAGCCAAGGTGCCCGCCTGCCCTGCAGCCTTCGATGACCACAAAATCAGCAGTGCGGCCAAATTCCTTGGCCCAGCGGCGCAGGATGAGTTTTGCCGCCCGGCCGCTGGAAACGATGGGGGCAATGGCAACGTCCAATGTATCCACCAATCCGGGCAGTTCCAGCGGAAGCCCTGCACCGGATACCACTGCATCCACGCCCGCTTCCACCGCCGTGCGGATAGCCGCCGCATAGTCCTGCGT
>CAVDVT010000388.1:0-2072 GCA_963612415.1 bacterium
ACGGCCCGCCGTGCTTCCAGAAAGCTCTTGTCGGCCCGGGAAAGTGCCGTTTTCAGGCTGCTTTTGCCCTTGCCAAGGGCCCGTTTGGCGTCGGTCAGATCGCTTTTGCAGAAACGGGCAGAGTACATGGCCCGGGCACGGTCCGGCAGATTGTGCGCCTCGTCAATGAGAAAGAGATAGTCACCTGCTGCATCAAAGAACCGCCGCAGGTGAACGGTGGGGTCAAACAGATAGTTGTAGTCTCCAATGACTACGTCGCACCACTCGCTCAGGTCTAGCCCCAGCTCAAACGGACAGACCGTGTACTGTCGGGCGGTCTGGGCCAGGACTGTCCGGTCAAAGCTGCCGCCCCGGTCCAGAAGGGCGGCAAGGGCGTCTTTCAAACGCTCATAGTAGCCGTTGGCGTAGGGGCAGAGTTCCGGCAGGCAGGCGGGGCGGCCCTCCGCATCCTTGCACAGACAGGTTTTTTCCTTGGCAGAGAGTGTTACGCTGCGCAGGCAAAGCCCCGGCTCTGCCGCCCGTAGCCGGGCAAGCGCATCCTCGGCGGCGGCCTGCGTGGTGTTGCGGGCGGTGAAGTAGAACAGCTTTTCGCCCTTGCCCTCCCCAATGGCTTTCAGCGCCGGGAAAATAGCGCTCATGGTCTTGCCAATGCCGGTGGGGGCCTGACAGAACAGCCGGGTGCCGCCCTTGCAGTCAGTTCTGCCGGCGGCGCAGGCACGGTAAATTTCCCCGGCCAGTGCCCGCTGCCCGGGCCGGTAGGCGGCAAACGGAAAGCGCAGAGCGGCAAGGCTCTGGCTGCGGGCTTCCACCCAGCGCAGCTGACGCTGGGCCCAAGGCAGGTACTGCCGCAGAAGCCCCAGAAGAAAATCTTCCAGTTCCTGCCGGGTGAAATGCCGGGTATAGCGGGTGATCTCGTCGGTATCGATCTGGTAGTAAGTCAGCCGGACATCCAGCGCTTCCAGCTGCTGCTGTTCGGCATAGATCGCACCATATACCATGCCCTGTGCCCAGTGGCAGGGGTTCATATCTTCCGTCATGGAGTCGGTAGGCAGGGCTGTGGTCTTGATCTCGTCAATGACCGTCCGGCCATCCGGCTCCTGAAAAATGCCGTCGGCCCGGCCCTCAATGGCAAAGGTGATGTCCGCCACCGTCCGTTCCGCCGCGAGAGATACCTCGGCTGCGTAGCCTTCGCCCGCCGCTTTCTGCAGCTTGCGGTGGATACGTGCGCCCTCGTTGGCGCGGTCAAAGCCGGTAAAGCGGCTGTCGATGCTGCCGGTGCGGAGCAGAAACTCCACCAGCTCCCGGACAGACAGACGGATGGATGGCATGGGGGTCACTTCCTTTTGTGATAAGTTTTATTTCATGGAAAAGCCTTGCCTTTGTCCAACCTCTCAGTCGCGTGCTTCGCCGCGCCAGCAGAGCAAAAAGTAGCGAAGCGTTCACGCTCGAAAACGCGACGGTATGCCAAGGGCTCCCCTACTAGGGGAGCTGCCGAGCGTCAGCGAAGGCTGAGAGGTTTAGGGTTCAATATGGCCGCAGCATCTCGCCGGTCTGGAAATCATAGAAGGGCAGGCGATTTGCTTCCCGCATGGAGAAGTATTCGCTCTCGGTCAGGATGATGTGATCCCGCAGGTGTACTTTGACCAGCCCCAATGCCCGTACAATGTTTTCCGTTGCCTGAAGATCTTCCCGGGAAGGCATGGCCACCCCGTTGGGGTGGTTGTGGCACAGCACCACACTGTCGGTGCCGCCCTTGAGGGCCGCTGCCACTACATCCTTGATCTCCAGACTCACCCGGTCGCTGGTGCCATCCCGCAGCCAGAAGATCCCCTTGATCCGGCTGCGGCTGTCCAGAGCCGCCAGCATGGCCCGTTCCTGCACCGCCCCGGCAAACTGTCCCATCAGAAACTCTGCCAGCTGCTCCGTCGTCTTCAGGCTCCTGCGGCCATGGATGCTGCTCCGGGTATAGTATCGGCTGATCTGGGGCAGAAGATGCAGCATCCGCGCGGTGGCTGGGCCCACGCCCTCCACCGTCAGCAGGTCTTCCTCGCTGGCTTCCAGCACCCCGGCAA
>CAVDVT010000389.1:0-2062 GCA_963612415.1 bacterium
AGCCAACGCTCATTTCAGATGGAGGACCATAGAATGGATTTACAGAATATGGATCTTAACGGCGGCAGCCTGCAAATTTCCACCGAAGTCATCGGCAAGATCGCACGCTGCGCTGCGCTGGAAGTGGACGGTGTGTCCGAAGTGTCCTGCGGCAACCAGAATAAAAAGGTCAAAGACCTGCTGGCCGCTGCCAGCATTCAGACGCCTGTCACCGTGGAAATGCGGGACGGCACCGCAGAACTGACCCTGAATCTGGTGGTCGGATTTGGCGCACGGATCCCCACGGTTGCTGAGAAGGTGCAGGAGAATGTAAAGACTGCTGTCCAGAACATGACCAATGTCACGGTCAGCCGGGTCAACCTTGTCATTGCCGGCCTTGCTGCCGAGGAACAGGAATAAAAGTTAAAAAGAGGAAGATTATGGAAAACATTTTGCCCCGTCGTGAAGCCCGCGAGAACGCATTTCTGCTGGCTTTTTCGCAGACCTTTGGGGATGTGCCCCTGCAGGAGGCTCTGGATACCAACAACGAGTGTGGGGAAGAACGTCCTGTGGATGTATTCGGCCAGCGTCTGCTGAGCGCCTATTACAGCCACTCTGCGGAAGTGGATGACCTCATCCGCGACCATCTGCGCAACTGGACCATGGAGCGCCTGCCCCGCGTCAGCCTGACGGTGCTGCGCCTGGCACTGGCCGAGATGCTGTATGGCGACGAGCGGAAGCCCGGCGTTGTCATCAACGAGGCCGTGGAGCTGACCAAAAAGTACGGCGCAGACGAGGATTATCAGTTTGTCAACGGCCTGCTGGGCGCAGTTGCCCGTGAGCAGGGTCTGGACACAGCGGAGTCGGAAGAACAGTGAGCCACTATACGCTGGGCATCGACACAAGCAACTACGCAACCTCTCTGGCAGTTTTTGATACAGCCGGAGAGGTTGTTTGCGCAAAGAAACGGTTCTTGCCGGTCAAAGAGGGCCAGCTGGGCCTGCGGCAGAGCGATGCTTTGTTCCACCACACCACGGCCCTGCCCGAGATGCTGGAGGAACTGGGCCGGGAGGTTGATCTGACCCGGATCGCTGCTGTGGGTGTTTCCCGGAAGCCGCGCCCCGTGGAGGGAAGCTATATGCCCTGCTTCCTTGCGGGAGTCAGCGCGGCCACTGCCTTTGCGCAGGCAAAGAAGATCCCACTGATCTATACCACCCACCAACAGGGTCATGCTGCGGCCGCACTGTTTGCCGCAAAAGGGGAGGAGCTGTTCCGGCAGAAAGTCCTGCTCTTTCACATCTCCGGCGGCACCACGGATCTGTTGCTCTGCGATGAAGTCAAAGAGATCAGAACCCTGGGCACCAGCACGGATCTTTATGCCGGACAGGCTGTGGACCGGGTGGGTGTCAAGCTGGGGTTTGGCTTTCCGGCCGGTGCGGAAGTTTCCCGATTGGCAGCGGAATGCACTGAGCCTATCAAGCCTAAATCCAGCGTCAAAGGAATGCAGTGCAGCCTTTCGGGGCTGGAAAACCAGTGCAATGCCCTGCTGAAAGAGGGCAGAAGCCCGGAGTATGTCTGCAAATACTGTCTGCTCTGCGTGGCAGATACGGTGGTCAAAATGACCAAGGCGGCGCAGAAAGAATACCCCGGTCTGCCGGTGGTCTGTGCGGGCGGTGTGATGAGCAGTGATATCATCCGCACCTGGGTGCAGCAGCGTCTGCCGCAGGTGTACTTTGTGCCCGGGCAGTATTCCAGCGACAACGCCATCGGCGTGTCCATCCTTGCCGCACAGGGGGCCGGATTATGGCTGAAGTGATCTCAGTCTCGGCACTGAACCGATACGTCAAGACCCTGCTGGATGCCAATGACATCCTGTTTGATCTGGCCCTGCGGGGCGAGATCGCAAACTTTGTCCAGAATGCCCGCAGCGGCCACTGCTATTTTTCCCTGCGGGATGGGGCAGCCAGCGTAAAGGCGGTCATGTTCCGCTCTGATGCGCGGCAGCTTGCTTTTCGCCCGGAAGAAGGAATGAAGGTGGTCGTGCGTTGCCGTGCCACCCTTTATGAGCGGGACGGTGCATTTC
>CAVDVT010000390.1:0-2057 GCA_963612415.1 bacterium
CCGTCTCCTTTGGGAGACGGCGCTTTTTGCTGTTTTGGCGCGCAAAAGCAGACCTTGCGCATTTTACACGCATTTCCCTCAATTTGAACACAATTTGAGACTAAAATAAACCGGCAACCTTATAAAAGCGCTTTGCGCTGCCTTTGAAAGGAGCGTTCCGAACGTGATCGAAGTATCTCACCTTACCAAGCAATACGGCCATCACCTTGCCGTGGAGGATGTATCGTTCACTGTGGCCGACGGCCAGATCTGTGGCCTGCTGGGGCCGAACGGTGCGGGCAAGTCCACCATTATGAACATCCTCACCGGGTATCTTTCGGCCACCAGCGGCCTTGTATCGGTGGCGGGACACCGGAAGAAGCCGATGCAGCCAAGGCCTGCGTGGGCTATCTGCCGGAGCAGCCGCCGCTTTACCCGGAGATGACGGTGCAGGAATACCTGACCTTTGCTGCGGAGCTGAAGAAGGTGAAAAAAGCAGAGCGGAAAGAGCAGGTCCTCCGCGCTGCCCGCCGCACCGGGCTGGAAAACGTTCTGCCCCGGCTCATCCGCAGCCTGTCCAAGGGATACAAACAGCGGGTGGGCATTGCACAGGCTTTGCTGGGAGACCCGCAGCTCATCATTCTGGATGAGCCTACGGTGGGCCTTGACCCGGCACAGGTCATCGAGATCCGGAAGCTGATCCGGGAACTGGGCAAAACCCACACGGTCATCCTGTCCAGCCACATCCTCAGCGAGGTGCAGGCGGTGTGTCAGCAGGTGCTGATCCTTTCCAAAGGGCATCTGGCTGCCGCAGGCACACTGCAGGAACTGACTGCCGGGGACAGAAGCCTGGAAGACGTCTTCCTGGAGCTGACCGGCAGCAAAACAGAAGAAGATACAGGGGAGGAGGACGAAGCATGACAGCCATCTTCAAGCGGGAACTCCGCAGCTATTTTCACGGGATGCTGGGCTATGTGCTGACAGCCTTTCTGGTGGCAAGTTCCGGCATTTATTTTCTGGCGCGGTGCCTGATCTATGGTCTGACCGATTTCAGTTACTATACCCTTTACCAGACCATCTTTATGCTGCTGCTCTACATTCCGGTGCTGGCCATGCGCTCGCTGGCTGAGGAACGCCGCAGCCGCACCGACCAGCTGCTGCTCACCAGTCCGGTGTCCGTATGGGGCATTGTTCTGGGCAAGTTCTTTGCCATGGCAGCAGTGTTTGCGCTGCCCTGCGCGGTGGATGCCGTGATGATCCTCATCCTCTGGGCGCTGGGCGGCACGGTGTCGGCATTGGCAGCAAACTTTGCCGGTCTGCTGTGCTATTTTCTGCTGGGCTGTGCAGCCATTGCTCTGTGCGAGTTTCTTTCCGGTCTGACCGAGAACCAGATCATTGCGGCCGTGGCGGGCTTTTCGGCACTGCTGCTGGCCTACCTGATGCCCAGTCTGCGCAGCCTGTTCAACGCGGGCAGTGCCGTGGCGCTGGCCGTCTTTACGGGCATTGCAGGGGCTGCCTCACTGGCAGCGGGCCTGCGCACCCGCAGCTTTGTGCTGGGCTGCCTGACCTTTGCCGCCCTCTGTCTGGGCCTGACCGGAATGTTCCTGCTCCGCAGTGCATGGCTGACAGAGGCGTTCAGCGCGGTGCTGAGCGCACTGTGCCTGTTCAGCCCTTTTGAAGATTTTGTCAACAACAGCTTTTCCATTCCTGCCGTGGTCTATTACCTGACCGTGACGGCGGTGTTCCTGTTCTTCACGGCGCAGGGCATTGAAAAGCGCCGCTGGAACTGAGAGGAGGAGATCGGCTATGAAGTTTTTTGCAAAGCGCAGTTCCTCCGGCAATGAGCGGGTCTTCCGCAGCGGGGTCTGGTCTGCTGCCATTGCAGCAGCAGTGATCGTGCTGGCGGTTCTGGTCAACCTGATCGTCCGGGCACTTCCCTCCAAGTATACCGAGTTTGATCTTTCGGAAGCGGGACTTTATACCCTGAGCGAGAACTCAAAGCAGGTTCTGGACAGCCTGACCCAGGATGTGACCATTTATTATGTGGCTGAAACGGGGAACGAGGACCAGATCATCTC
>CAVDVT010000391.1:0-2056 GCA_963612415.1 bacterium
CATTCTGGGCGTTTGCGGCGGCTACCAGATGCTGGGTGAAACGCTGGACGACCCCACCGGCAGCGAGAGCGGGCACCCGCAGACTTTGCGGGGGCTGGGGCTGCTGCCCACCCGCACGGTTTTTACCGGCCAGAAACACCGCACACAGGACACCGCCACGGTCACGGCATCCCCCTTTGCCGGAGCAGCCGTGACCGGCTACCAGATCCACACCGGCCGCACCGAGGTACAGGGGCAGCCATTCTGCGCTCTGGCCGACGGCACCCCGGAAGGCTGTGTGCAGGGCAATGTGTCCGGCACCTACCTGCACGGCCTGTTCGACACCGGCGAACTCACCGAAAAACTGGTATCTGCCCTGTGTCAGCGCAAGGGCATTGCGCCGGAAGCGGCCGCGCTCATCCCCATGGAGCAGTACCGCCAGCAGCAGTTTGACCTGCTGGCCGACGGGGTGCGCAGGGCGCTGGACATGGATGCCATTTACACCGCCATGGGCCTGAAACGGAGGGATCCCCTATGACCCCGCAGCATCATCTTCCCGCCGACATTGAGCGGACCAGCATTTCCATCATCACCGCGGAACTGGAAGCCATGGGCCTGATTCCACCACCGGAAACGGCGGCTGTGGTCAAGCGGGTCATCCACACCACGGCGGATTTTGATTATGCCAAAAATCTGCACTTCACACCGGGGGCAGTGGCCGCCGGCGTGGCAGCACTCCACGCCGGGACCCCCATCGTCACCGACACCAACATGGCGCTGGCCGGCATCACCAAACCCGGCCTTGCAAAGCTGGGCAGCACGGCGCTCTGCTACATGGCTGACCCGGAGGTAGCCGCCCTTGCCAGAGCAAACGGCACCACCCGGGCCGTGGCCTCCATGCACCGGGCCGCGCAGGAGCATCCCGGTGCCATTCTGGCCGTGGGCAACGCACCCACGGCCCTGCTGACCATTGCGGACGAGATCGAAGCCGGGCTGCGGCCTGCTCTGGTCATCGGCGTGCCGGTGGGTTTTGTGAATGTGGTGGAAAGCAAGGAGCGACTGTTTGCCACCTGCAAAGCACACAAGGTGCCCGCCATCGTGGCCATGGGCCGCAAGGGCGGCAGCAATGTGGCCGCCGCCATCTGCAACGCGCTGATCTACTCCGCCGCCGAGATGCTGGACCCCGCAGCGCGCGGATGGAAATAACGCACTGACGCAAAAACAGCCGGGACGAAAGTCCCGGCTGTTTTGTTATGCCTGTGATTTACTTCAGGATCTTGTCCAGCACGCTCTGGCCGTCCAGCGTGGAAGCATCCACGCCCAGATACTCACACACGGTGTGTGCAATGGTGCCAAAGCAGAGGTGGGTGCCCAGATCCACGCCGGGCTTGACGCCCTTGCCGCAGATGAGGTAGGGCACATACTCCCGGGTGTGGTCGGTGGTCTTGGTGTAGGAGGGGTCACAGCCATGGTCGGCCGTGATCATCAGCAGATCGCCCTCCCGCATGCCGGGGATGAAATCGGCCAGGAACTGGTCGAACTCCGTGGCAGCGGCAGCATAGCCCGCCACATCGCGGCGGTGGCCATAGAGCATATCAAAGTCCACCAGATTCACAAAGGCCAGGCCCTCAAAATCGCGGGTCTGGAGCGCCTTGGTAAAAGCGATGCCGTTGGTGTTGCCGGTGGTCTTGATCTTTTCGGTCACGCCCTCGCCGTCAAAGATGTCAAAGATCTTGCCCACGGCGATCACATCCCTGCCTGCGTCTTTCAGCAGGTCCAGCATGGTGGCACGGGGCGGCTTCAGGCTCAGGTCGTGGCGGTTGGTGGTGCGGTAGAAGGTGTCGGCGGTGTGGCCGAGGAAGGGCCGGGCGATAACGCGGCCCACGCCGTACTCGCCCTTGAGCATCTCACGGGCGATCTCGCAGTAGCGGTACAGCTCATGCACCGGCACCAGCTCCTCGTTGGCGGCCACCTGGAACACGCTGTCGGCGCTGGTGTAAACGATAAGGGCATTCTCCCGCATGGCCTGCTCGCCGTAGTCTTTCAGCACCTGGGTGCCGGAGTAGGGCTTGTTGCA
>CAVDVT010000392.1:0-2054 GCA_963612415.1 bacterium
CCGCCGACACGGCCTCCATCCTCTGCTTTGCGGGGGTGCGGTTCATGCTGGGCAGCTTTCTGGTGCTGGCGGGCAGCCTTTTGCTGGAAGGCAGGCTGCCTGCCCTGCCCCGGGGAAAAACGCTGGCCGAGTGCTGTGCGCTGGGCCTGTGGCAGACCACGGCCCAGTACGCCTTCTTTTACAGCGCAGTGGCCCTGCTCACCGGTGCCTTTGGCGGCATCCTGAACAGCACCCAGAGCTTTCTGGGCGTCATCTTTGCCCACTTCCTGTACGGCAAAGCCGACCGGATGACCCCCGCCAAGGCGCTGGGCTGCGGCATCGGTTTTGCGGGCGTGCTGATCGCCACCCTGGGCAACCACGGCGGCGGCAGCGCCCGGGGCGTGGCCTACATGCTCATTGCCACGGTCATCTTTACGCTGGCGGGGCCCTGGAACAAATCCGTGACCCGCCGGGCCGACAGCTTTGCCGTCTGCTTCATCAACCTGTTCGTGGGCGGCGCGGCCCTGTTTTTGCTGGGCACCGCGCTGGGCGGACAGCTGCGCCAGTGGTCGGTGCTGAGCGTGCTGGACCTGCTGGCACTGGCCTTTATCTGCGGCGCAGGCTACATCATCTGGGCCCTGCTCATGAAGAACAACCCCGTCAGCCGCATTGCCATCTTCGGGTTCGTGAACCCGGTGGTCAATGTGCTGCTCAGCGCCCTGATCAACGGCGAGCCGTTGTTCCGGTGGCAGTATCTGGGGGCGCTGGTGCTGGTCTGTGTGGGCATCTGGCTGGTGAACCGGGCGCCTGCCCGGAAGGAGGGCGTATGACCGGCCCCATCTTTGACACCCACGCCCATTACAGCGCCCGCGCCTTTGACGCCGACCGCTTTGCCCTGCTGGACAGCCTGCCCGGCAAAGGGGTGGTGGGCGTGTGTGAGCAGGCCACCCACTCCGGCGACGCCCCCAAAGTGCTGGAGCTGGCCCACCGGTACCCGTGGGTGTACGCCGCCATCGGCATCCACCCGGAAAGCCTGCTGGCCCCGGAGGACTGCGGCGAGGAGGGCCCCGCCCCCACCGTTTCGGTGTACGGCGGCGACTGGGCGGCTGAGATGCGCGCCCTTGCGCCTTACTACGACGACCCCAAGGTGGTGGCCGTGGGCGAGTGCGGGCTGGACTACCACTGGCCCGTGCCCAAAGACGCTCAGCTGGCCCTGTTTGAGGCCGAGATCCGGCTGGCGCTGGAACTGGACAAGCCCATCATCGTGCATGACCGCAATGCCCACGCCGATGTCTACGCCCTGCTGAAGCAATACCGCCCCAAGGGCATCGTCCACTGCTATTCCGGCAGCGCCGACGACGCCGTGTGGCTGGCCAAGCAGGGGCTTTACTTCGGCTTTGGCGGGGCCTGCACCTTCAAGGGAGCCAAGCGGGCGGCCAAGGCCCTTGCGGCCCTGCCGCTGGAGCAGATCGTCCTGGAGACCGACTGCCCCTACATGGCCCCGGAACCCGTGCGCGGCACCCGCTGCGACAGCTCCCTCATCCGCTATGTGGGAGAGTATATTGCACAGGTGAAGGGTGTGGAGGCGGAGCAGGTGTTCCGCCAGACAGCAGAAAATGCAAAAGCGGTTTATAACATTCCCGCTTCTGTATAAATCAACCAACAAACTACAAATTGTCAAATAAGGAGACACTACTATGAAAGCTCGTATTCCGCAGCACCGCGAATTTATCATCAACTTCCCCGACACCGTGGATCAGGCCAAGGCCAACGAGGGCTGGGCAAAGCTGCAGCAGATCGTTGAGGACTACAAGAAGGCCCACAACGGTGCTTCCGTCTACTCCCCCACCTTCATTGAGGACTGCGAAGCCGATGTGAAGAAGCTGCAGGAGGAGTATGGCTTCGAGTACACTGTCGAGTACGTGAAGTAATCTTTCTTCTGTTTTGTACAGAAAAGCCCCGGAACCTGAGTCGTTCCGGGGCCTTTTGTTTTGTATTGTTTTGCAGCTGCTTCCCTGTCAGATGCGTAGGCTCCCCCTTTGGGGGAGCTGGCGAGCGAAGCGAGACTGAGAGGG
>CAVDVT010000393.1:0-2041 GCA_963612415.1 bacterium
GATGTGAAGCATTTACACTGTTAAAGCTGGACGCAGACAATACCGGCGCGACTGTGGAATGATAAAACTGGGAGAAACAAGAGGAGAGTGACAAACTATGGCGTTGATCGTACAGAAGTTCGGCGGTTCTTCGGTGAAGGACCGGGACCGTATCTTCAACGTGGCCCGCATTGTGGCAAACACCCACAATGCAGGCAATGATGTGGTGGTCGTCGTGTCCGCACAGGGCGACACCACCGATGACCTGATCGCAAAGGCGGCTGAGATCACCCATAACCCTTCGGCCCGCGAGATGGATATGCTGCTGGCCGCAGGTGAGGAGATCAGCATTGCCCTGCTGGCAATGGCTCTGAATGAGCTGGGCTGCCATGCCACCAGTCTGACCGGCTGGCAGGCAGGCTTCCGCACCGACCGTGCCTATACCAAAGCCCGCATCACCCGGCTGGAGACGGAGCGCATCTCCTCGGAGCTGGAGCGCAACCGCGTAGTGGTCGTGGCCGGTTTCCAGGGCCTGAACAAGCTGGACGATATCACCACGCTGGGCCGCGGCGGCTCTGACACCAGTGCCGTTGCCATTGCAGCAGCCCTGCATGCAGACCGCTGCCAGATCTACACCGATGTGGAAGGCGTTTACACCGCTGACCCGCGCAAGGTGCGCAACACCCGCAAGCTGGAGGAGATCACCTTTGACGAGATGCTGGAACTGGCATCTCTGGGCGCACAGGTGCTGAACAACCGCAGCGTGGAGCTGGCTAAGAAGTATAACGTGGAGCTGGAAGTTCTGTCCAGCCTGAATCCCGTGCCCGGTACGGTGGTCAAGGAGGTTACAAAAGACATGGAAGGTATGCTGATCAAGGGTGTTGCAAAGGACACCGATGTTGCTGTTATCACGATCCTGAACGTTCCCGATGAGCCCGGCACCAGCTTCAAGATCTTTGGCCTGCTGGCCCAGAAGAACATCAATGTGGACATCATCCTGCAGTCCACCGGCCGCGACGGCAAGAAGGATATCTCCTTTACCTGCGCAGAGGGCGAGGCCGATACCGCAATGCGTGTGCTGAAGGAGAGCGCAAAGTTCAAGGATGTTACCTGCGACGAGACCTGCGCCAAGGTGTCCATTGTGGGTGCCGGTATGCAGAGCCACAGCGGCGTTGCTTCCAAGATGTTTGAGGCCCTGTCCAACAACAACATCAACATCAAGATGATCTCCACCAGTGAGATCAAAATCTCCTGCATCATCGACCGCGCCGACGCCGACAAGGCTGTCTCCGCCATCCACGATATGCTGTTCGACTAAGGATCCCTTTTGCCGCCGTGGTATTCCGCCACGGCGGCATTTTTATACCCGAAAGATGAATTTTGTTGATTTTTGAAAGCCCAGACCCGATTTTTTGTCCGCTTGCTTTTCCAAATTCGGATGAGAAAGAGCTTTTTCTTTCCTTTCGTTCGTGCTATACTAAAACATATCGGGGCAGAAGGGGGCCATTGTGCGTAGAGGCTCCGCCCCGCAGCCTGCACGGGAAAGGCAGGTAATCTGAAAAAGAGAGGGCAAAGTATTATGTTGGATTCGATCAAGTGCAGCACCACAGGTGCCTACTACCTGCGGGGCCAGTGGGTCCCGGCGGACGGAAATGCGGACGCGGCGCTGGCAGCGCAGGGCGTGACCGCAGAGCAGAAGGCAAACGCCTACAAGGGCACCATGGCCTATGACATCCTGACCGCACACAACACCAGCGGGGATGACCAGAACCTGAAGATCAAGTTCGATGCCATGGCCAGCCACGACATCACCTTTGTGGGCATCATCCAGACGGCCCGTGCTTCGGGGCTGGAAAAGTTTCCTATCCCCTATGTGCTGACCAACTGCCACAACAGTCTGTGTGCTGTGGGCGGCACCATCAACGAGGATGACCACCGGTTCGGCCTGTCGGCTGCCAAAAAATACGGCGGCATCTTTGTGCCGCCCCACATGGCAGTCATCCACCAGTACATGCGGGAGCGCTTTGCAGGCTGCGGCAGGATGATCCTGGGCTCCGACAGC
>CAVDVT010000394.1:0-2040 GCA_963612415.1 bacterium
TTGTAGAAGCTGTAACCGCCTGCCGTGTTGGAGATCAGGCTGAAAAACGCTTCACTGCCCAGGTAGTTGATCCACGGCAGCGGCGTTTTGGGGTCGGTGATAACGTACTCGCGGTGTGCGTCATCAAAATGTCCGAATTGCATAAAGGCACTCCTTTTGATAAAGCAGCAATTGGCCCCGCAAAGGAGCCAATTGCTTTTCTGTTATTATACGCGGTCGATTTTCATTTCGCAGGGAGCCAGCGTAATGCTTTCACCGTCCAGCACAAAGCTCTGTATTTGGGCCGTTTTATTGAAAAGGAAGCGGCCCTTCACGCTGCCATCTGCACTCTCGCGGGTGGTGCACTGCACGCCCTCCGGCAGAGCATCCCAATACTTTACCTGCTGGCTGTCCAGCGCAGCCTTTGCAAGTTTGCGCAGAAGCGGCTTTTTCCCGCAGACACCCACGCTGAGCACCGTGCCGCTGCAAAACGTATTCTCTACGATAGCGGGCTTTCCGGCATAGAACTCGGTGGTGTACGCCGCCAGCACTCTGCCGGTGGTGGGGCGCAGCACATCACACCAGACCGTAGCCGTTAGATTCTCCCCTGCCCAGTCGATGCCCACATTCCGCTTGCCGATGGGGTCATATTCCTCCACCGTGCAGCCCGCCAACTCGGCAAAGGCACCGGGCAACGGAGCCAGCAGACAGCCATTGTCCTCGTCCTTCACGCCGGTGCGCGGGGTGAGGATGACCGTGCCGCCGTTCATCACAAAGGATGTAATATTCTTTACCGTAGCCGGGTTCGTAACAAAATGGCTGGGCACCACCACGACCTTATAACCCGAAAGGTCGGCTGTCTCGTGGATAATATCGGTGTTCACGCCAAGACCGCCAAAGGCATTCTGCCAGCGTTTGAGCTGTTCCCAGTAGTCAAAACCTTCGCTCTGGGTCTGAATGGAAAAAGCGTCCATCTGGGTGGCACCATACAGGATTGCCACCGGGCTTTTGACTACTGTACCGTCCAGCCAGTCGAGGCTTTGCAGCCGTTTGCAGAAATGTGCGAACTCCTTAAACCGTCGGCCCGGCACACCGCTGTGGTCGATGAGGCCCTGACAGAAGGTCTCTGCGCCCTTGATAGCCGCGTGCCAGCGCCAGTACAGCACCATGTCGGCTCCGTGCGCGATGCACTGCAATCCGTAACCTTCGATCTGGCCGGGGCGCGGCATCGGCTTCATGGCACTCCAGCAGCCAAAGGGGCCGCTGAGCTGTTCCATGATCCAGAAGTTTTTCCGCTTGACCCCACGCATCAGGTCGAGCGCGGCGGCGGTGGTGTAGACAGCTTCCGGGTCGTCCGGGTAAATGGTTTCCGGGTAGTTGTCGTAGGCGACGACATCCAGATTCTTGTAGCTCTGGTGGAAGTCCATCGAGTGCTGTGCAAAGCAGGCATTGGTCGTGATGGGGATTTTCTTCGGCACGGCCTTGCGCAGTTCGTCGATTTCAAACTGGATGTAACCCGTCGTGGACTGCTCCGCCCAGCGGTGGAAGTCCAGCAGATAGCCGGGATTGTACCAGTTGTAGCTGTACAGCGGACCTACCGGCGGGGTGATCTGCTCCCAATCGCTGATCTCGCCACTCCACACATCGGCGCCCCAAGCATGGTTCAGGGCTTCCAGACTGCCGTGCCGGGCTTTCAGGTAGTCCCGGAATTTTGCCGCACACACCGGGCAGCAGCAGTGGTTGGCGCCCAGCTCGTTGTCGATCTGCCACGCAATGACATGGGAATTTTTCGCGTACCGCTTTGTCATCTCGCCGATGATGCGGGCCGCATATTTGCGGAACAACGGGCTTTCCATGCAGCGGTGGCCGCGCAGGCCGGTGGCGGTACGGGTCCCGTCCCGCTCTACTGAAAGCGTTTCCGGGTAATTGCGGTAAAGCCAGAGCGGCGCGCAGTTTGTGGGGGTGCCGAGGATAATTTCGATGCCGGCATCCCCCAGCATTTTAATGATGTCATCCAGCCAGCCGAAGTCAAAGTTTCCTTCGGTGGGTTCCATCAGGCCC
>CAVDVT010000395.1:0-2036 GCA_963612415.1 bacterium
CTGTATCACCTTTTTCAAAGCAGTAGGTTTTCTGGGACTGTCCGGCTTCATCCACAAAGGTTTCGGTATAATACCACTTGCCGTCTACTTCGCGTGTTCCAACGATCATCGGATAATCAAATCTTCTTAGGTCTTCATACATCTTTGCATTTTGGGCCATTTTTACGCCATTCACATCACTCTCATATGGATACTGATAAACAATATTTGCCAGAGAATCGATCATGAATGCTTCCTGCTTTTTCTCATCCCCAATCGAATTTGATATTTGTTCTCTCTGCTGACCCTCTCCTGTCCATTCTCTGTACGCAACTCGATTCCCGTCGGTTATAACTTCCACGGTCGTTACTTCATTGTTCTGTTTATCAACGATCCGAATCTTATAAGTGTACTGATTCCAATTTTCTTTGTAAGTATAATACTTTGCCATCCGGCTGGTCTTAACGGTCGGCTTATCCGTCTTGTTTCCATCCTCCTTCGGCGGGGTGGTGTTATCATCCTTCTTATCCCCTGTCGAAGTGCTGGATGAGCTGCTGGAGTTGCTTCCGCCGCCTGTTTCGGTGTGGTTTCCGCCTGTGGATGTGGACGGCTTGGCCGGTGCCCCACCGCAGCCTGCCAGCATGGCTGCGGCCAGCACAGCCGCCATGGCACCCATAGCAATACGCTTTTTCAACTTCATGGTTCATTCCTCCGCAAATCTGTTCACGGGTCCCCTGCCCGTTCTGGCCTTATTCTAGTGCCAGCGTTCCAGCGCGTCAAGCACCTTTTTCCATTTTTGGCAGAAGTCTCAAAAGCACCGCCTGATTTCCGGCATTCCCACAAAAAGTAACGCTGTTCCATGTGGAACATTTTCTGCTGTTTATCGCTGCGCTGCCGCAGTGGGGATGCGCACAGTGTATTCGATATAGCCATCCCGTTCTTCGCGGTGGGCGGTGGCGGGAACCCCGTTGTCGGTCATCAGGCGGATGGCGTGGTCAATGGTGTTTACAAAGATGCGCACATCCTTGACCATGGAGATGCGGTGCTTGCCCGGAGCCGCCGCATTGAGCAGCTGTTCGATATAAAGGTCGGTCTGGCGGGCATTCATCCGGCGCTTGGCAATGGTGATAAGCGCCTCGCTCCGGCGGTTCTCGGGCAGGCGCAGCACAGCGCGGGCATGGCGCTCGGTCAGGCCGTTGTCCAGCACGAACTGCCGCTGATCCCCTGTGAGCTGCAGCAGGCGCAGCTTGTTGGCAAGGGTGGGCTGGGCCATGCCCAGACGCTTGGCCGCTTCGGCCTGGGTGCAGTCCCACAAGTTCATCATATCCCGCAGACCCTGCGCCTGCTCAAAGGGGTTCAGATCTTCGCGCTGGATGTTTTCCAGCAGACCCAGAGCAGCGGTGCGCTGGTCGCTGTGGTCACAGAGGATGGCCGGAATGGTCTCCATTCTGGCCAGCTTGCAGGCCCGCAGACGCCGCTCCCCTGCCACCAGCTCGTAACCAGTGTCCATGCGGCGCACCGTGATGGGCTGCAGCAGACCGTTTTCCCGGATGCTCTGGGCCAGCCCGGCCAGTTCTTTTTCGTCAAAGGTGCGGCGGGCCTGAAACGGTGATGGCCGGATGATATCCACAGGGAGCATATAGATTTTTCCGACAGATTTCTTCCATTCAAACATGATTTTTACCCCTTTCACCAGATTGTGTTCCAGTTTTCCACTGTTTCCCGGGAAACGGTGGAAAAGCATTCTTGCTCTGCTCCCAGTGTACCAGAAAATAAAAGACCCTGCCAGAAGATTCGTTCGGCAGGGTCGTGCATTTTTATTTCGTATTTTCGTTATTTCAGCGGAGATTTCGCAATTTTTCCGCCGTTTCTGGGGTAGGCTGTCGGAGTCTGCGAAATCTTTTTGCAGAGGATGAGGGTGCGGGTGTCGCCGCCGGGCAGATGCAGGGTGCGGGTCTCTTTGTATTCGCCGCCCAGCTTTTTGATGGCGCCCCGGGCTGCGGCAAGTTCCTCCTCGCCGGAAGCGCCCTTCATGGCAAGGAAGCTTCCCCCTACCC
>CAVDVT010000396.1:0-2030 GCA_963612415.1 bacterium
GTTCCTGCTTATTGAGGGCGTTACCGGCTATGCAGTGCCGGAAAAGGTCCAGAGCGGCCTGACATTGGCAGCTTTTGCACTGCTGTTCGGGCTGATGATTTTTGCAACATACAACGATATCCTCCGGCTCATTACCGGGGCAATGTGATACGGAAAGGAAAACGACCATGCGGCAGCTGAAACGAGAAGTAAAGATCGGCAATGTGACCATTGGCGGCAACAACCCCATTGCGGTGCAGACCATGCTGAACGTCCCGGTGGAGGACATCGAGGGCAATGTGGCTCAGGCCAAGCGGTGCGAGGCAGCAGGCTGCCAGATCCTGCGTGTGACCTGCCCCAGTGCGGCGGATGCCAAGTGCATTGAGGCTGTGAAGAACGCGGTGAACATCCCCATTGTGGCGGACATTCACTTCGATTATAAGGCGGCTCTGGCCTGTGCAGATGTGGGCGTGGATAAGATCCGCATCAACCCCGGCAACATCGGCGACGATGACCGTGTGAAGGCCGTGGTGCAGGCCTGCCAGCAGAAGAATATTCCTATCCGCATTGGTGTCAACGGCGGCAGCCTGGAAAAGCACATTCTGGCCAAGTATGGCGCTCCGGTGCCTGAGGCCATGGTGGAAAGTGCCTTGTACCATGTGCATCTGCTGGAAAAGTTTGATTTCAACAACATCGTCATCTCCATCAAAAACTCCAATGTGCCCCGCATGATGGAAGCTTACCGTCAGCTGAGTGCGGTCACGGATTACCCCCTGCATGTGGGTGTGACCGAGGCCGGTACTTACCAGATGGGTCTTCTGAAGTCCGGCATGGGCATTGGCGGAATGCTGCTGGAAGGCATTGGCGATACCATCCGTGTCTCGCTGGCTGCAGAACCGGAAAAGGAAGTGGAAGCAGGCTATAACATCCTGCGCGCAGTTGGCTTCCCCGTGGCAGGCCCCGAGGTCATCACCTGCCCCACCTGCGGCCGTACCCAGTACCCCTGCACTGAGATCGCCAATGAGGTCGAAAAGCGGCTGCAGGGCTACAAGAAGTCCATCAAAGTCGCCGTTATGGGCTGCGTGGTCAATGGCCCCGGCGAGGCCCGCGAGGCTGATATCGGCATTGCCGGCGGCAAGGGTGAGGCGGTGCTGTTCATCCACGGCAAGCCCATCAAAAAGCTGACCGGAGATAATATCCTGGATCAGTTCATGGATGAGATCTATAAGATTTGATAGACGGCCCTCTCAGCCTCGCTGCGCTCGCCAGCTCCCCCAGAGGGGGAGCCGACGCATCTGACAGGAGAAGTGCTTCTGATTTATGAAAGCCTTTTCTCGAAGCTGCAATTGCCTCTCCCTTTGGGAGAGGTGGCAATGCGAAGCATTGACGGAGAGGGTTATTGTTTTGAAAAAGGAGTACCATTGTGACACCACTTGTATCCCAGCTGTGGCCGCAGTTTATGGCGGACCCGGATTTCGCGTCCTGTTTTGGGCGCGTGATCGTGGAACACGCCCGGATGCTGCGTCAGGATCGGCAGGTCATTTTTACCCTGCGCAGTGCTGCCCCGCTGGACAAGGGGCTGTGTGCGCGGCTGCTGGCGTCGCTGCAGCCGGATTACGAAGGCTTTGAACTGAAGATCGACAACCTCTTTGGCTATGCCACGCTGGACGATGCCGCCCTGCGGGAGCTGATGGAGGAAATGAAGCGGGATGGTGTGCCCATCAACGGCTTTCTGGACCGGTGCAAAATTGCGATCGCAGGCCAGAACATCACCATCGGCGTCTGCCACGGCACAAAATTCCTGAAGGAGATGGAGTTTGAGCGGCTGCTGGCAGAACGGGTGGCAGCACACACGGGCGTAAAGCCAAAAGTTACCCTGACCAGCTCGGTGGATGAGGCAGAGCAGCGCCAGATGGAAGAAAAGCTGGAGCGGAAGATCGCCCCGCCGGTGGTCAAGTTTGAAAAGAAGAATACGGCACCCTCCATCAAGGTGGATGGCCTTGACCTGACGGACAAGCCGGTCACCATCTTCCATGGCAAGATGTTCACCC
>CAVDVT010000397.1:0-2021 GCA_963612415.1 bacterium
GCCCACAGGGAAGCCCCGGCCATCGTCCTTCACGGATACGCTGCCGTCCTTGTGCAGGGTCACGTCGATCCGCTTGCAGTAGCCTGCCAGGGCTTCGTCAATGGAGTTATCCACAATTTCGTATACCAGGTGGTGAAGACCCCGGGCATCGGTGGAGCCGATGTACATGCCGGGGCGCTTACGAACGGCTTCCAGCCCTTCCAGCACCTGAATCTCATTTTCATCATAAGCCTGGGTCACAACGGTCGCTTCTTCGATCCGCTGTTCCAGCTGTTCCTGCTCGTCAGTCATAAAGCACCTCGTTCTTCTGTGGTCTGCCTGAGGGGAAGAAGGGTTCTTCTGCACAAAAGGCAGACACTGAGCCAAAACTTTATTCTTCTCCAACATATCTATTATACCTTATTTTCGCCCAAAAGGAAAGTGTTTTCCTTCATTATAAATGCATTCTTCCGGGTCTTTTCCCGGAAAAAATGACTTTCCAACAGGAAAGCGAATTTTTCTGAAAAAAAGAGAAAAAGAGTATTGCAACGTTCGTTATTTTGATGTACAATAACGCTGTATCGATTGATAATGTTCGTGTTTATGGAGGCGTACATGGAAGAGCTGAAAGAGGCGATCCGCACCCGGGGCATTGGTATCGGCGAGGATGTGGTGAAGGTGGATTCCTTCCTGAATCACCGCATTGATGTGGATCTGTCCACCAAAATGGGGCAGGCTTTCCGGGACGCCTTCAAAGGAGAAGACATCGACTGCATCCTGACGGTGGAAGCCAGCGGCATTGCCGTTGCCATCACCACCGCCCAGGCCTTCGGCAATGTGCCCGTCATCTTCGCCAAGAAGGGCGACCACAAGAACGTAGGCTCGGACGTATACACGGCGGATGTGTTTTCCTTCACCCACGGCACCATGAACACCGTACGGGTCAGCCGCAAGTACCTGCCGGCAGGCTCCCGGGTGCTGATCATCGACGACTTCCTTGCCAACGGCGAAGCCATTGAAGGGCTGCGCAGCATCGTTGAGCAGGCAGGGTGCACGCTGGTAGGCGCCGGCGTGTGCGTGGAAAAAGGCTTTCAGCCCGGCGGAGAAAAGCTCCGCAGGGAGGGCGTGAAGGTCGTCTCTCTGGCAATCGTCGACGCGATTGAGGATGGTCATGTCATCCTCCGCGACGATTGAAGATACCATTTTCTAACGACTTGCAATCGGAGGAGAAAATCACATGAAGAAGATCCTGGCTTTGGTTCTCTGCCTGGTGCTGACCCTCGGTGCAGTAAGCTTTGCATCTGCTGAGTTTGCTCCCGTCAACAAGGAAGACCTGAAGGTTGGCTTCATCTTTGTCGGCGACGTTAGCGACAAGGGCTACACCTACGCTCACTATCAGGGTGTGAAGGAAATGCAGGAAGCCCTGGGCCTGAGCGACGACCAAATCGTTCTGAAGACCAACGTCAGCGAAGACGGTGCCTGCGACACCGCCATTCGTGAGCTGGTGGAAGCTGGCTGCCAGATCATCTTCGGCAACAGCTACGGCTACATGAACTTCATGGAAGAGCTGGCTGATGAGTATCCCGATGTGATCTTCTCCCACTGCTCCGGCTACAAGAGCAACGATACCAACTTCAACAACTACTTCGGCGCCATCTATCAGGCCCGCTACCTGGCTGGCATTGCCGCCGGCCTGAAGACCCAGACCAACAAGATCGGCTTTGTGGCTGCCATGCAGACCCCCGAAGTCATCGGCGGCTTCGATGCCTTCGCCCTGGGCGTGCAGAGTGTGAACCCTGACGCTGTGGTGTATGTAAAGTACACCAACACCTGGTACGACGCTACCCTGGAGCGTCAGACTGCCGATGCCCTGCTGGCCATGGGCTGCGACGTTATCGGTCAGCACTGCGACACCCCCAACCCCCAGATTGCCGCTCAGGAAGCCGGCGTGTGGGGCTGCGGCTACAACGCCGACATGACCGCCGACGCTCCCCAGGCTCACCTGGTGGCTCCCGTATGGAAGTGGGGCGCTGTGTACACCC
>CAVDVT010000398.1:0-2008 GCA_963612415.1 bacterium
GACTTGAGCATGGCCAGCTCCTTGTCAGCTTCGGCCCGGGTCGTGGCCTTGAAATAGCCGTACACGCCCACAGGGATGCCCAGACGCTGGCACTCGGCATAATTGCGGGCAAACCACGGGTCGATGTACGGCTTACTGGGCTTGCCCGCCGCACTGTTGCCCATGGCCCGCAGCATGACACCGGAGATCAGGCCGCTGGCCTTGACCTTGTTCCAGTCGATGCGGCCCTGCCATTTGCTCACGTCAAGAATCGTTCGTACCATTTTTCTTATCCTCCTTTTTATGCCTTGATGCCATAGATCTTGATGACGGCACCGGTGTAAAGCCGGACGTTGGAGTTGACAACAAGGGTGAATTTGTGGATGAGCTTGCTGGTGCTGACGGTCTGCCCGGAGTTTCCGGCAGCGATAGTCAGCGGGATCTCCGCGCCGGTAACAGCTGCCCCGGAAACGCAGATGTAATGTCCAGCAAAGGGAATAGCCTGAAAACAGGCATAGGTTTTTGATGTAGAACTGCTGGCAGAACAGGGAGCAGTGCCGCTCATCAGGGCAGTATAGGTGCCATCAGAAGATTTGTTGCTGCAGGTCCACTTGAAGGTGCCCTTGGTCTGGGTGGCACCGGTCGTCACAAACACCTTGATGGCTTTCAGTGCATAGGCATTTCCGCTGGAGTCAGCCGTGCGTTCAAAGGTGGTATCGCTGGTGGAAAGAGTGACGCTTTCCAGCAGTGTCCAATTGCCTAAACTGGTCTGCGGTGTATATCCCAATGCGGCAACCACGTTCGCTTTCGACAAACTCAGGGTCCCGCTGCTCACGGTCAGGTTCGAGCCGACCTTCACCAATCCAAGCGCACTGCTCGTCGCGGCACCATATGTAGTATCTGTGTACTCATCCTGTATCCATGCGTTCCATGTGCCACTCTTACAATTACGGCGATAGGTGACAGAACTGTCGTGTCGTGTCAGAATTTGGGTATAAAATGATCCATTTGCATTATGCACCACGATAAGGCCAAAGGCATCAACGCCGGACGGCTTGTTCGTGATGCTATTTCCGCCAGCAGCGTTATAGATACCCGGAGTTGTAGCACTGTTCAGGTTGGCATCAGTGGCCAGTGCATAACTGGCTGCCTTCTTTGCCAAACCGTCATTTAACACTTTACCCTGTGCGGCACTCAGACTCTGGTCTGTCGCGGTGCTGGTCAGATTGTTCACAATGGGGCGCCAGGTATTGGTGTCCGTAAACACCGCATCTGCCGGGACGCTCTTTTTCAGCTCGTAGGTGCCCGCCACAGGCTTACCGTCCTTAAAATACACCGGCTTAGTCGCACTGCCCGCCGTGGTGGTGTCCAGCTTGGCGGCGCTGGTGGCGCTGCCGCCTGCGGTGCTGGCCCCAGCGTAGAGGTGGGTATGGGTCGCGGCTGCATACAGGGCATCGGTCTTAGCTTTGATATATGCCCACAAGGCCTTCAGGGGGCGGCGATGATAGGTCACGTTTACGGGATCAACGCCGTTTCCGTTCGCAAACTGGCAGACATAATAATCATCATCTCTGGGGGTGGAGGTTGCAGCGCTCAACTTGTTGATCATGGTGTTGAGGTCATCTGCCGTCTTGTTTGCTTTTGCATCCAGCTTTTCATTGACCTGATCGCGGGTATAATAGTCGCCCAGCTCCGTTTCCTGATGGCTGTTCTTCCACTCGCCGGTGTCTTTGTCCCAGACCCAGATGGTGTCCGTGGAGCCGATGACGGCCCACCAGCCATCCTCACCGATGGGCACAGCCTTGCTGAGGTCTTCCGGGGTCTCATACCAGCCCTGCGCACCGAGGGTGATGGTTTTGACCTGCTCCAGATACTCTTTGGCTACCTTTTCGGACTCCTTGGCGTTGGCAGCTGCGTTTTCAGCATGGGTCTGGCTGTTGGAGGCAGCTTCTGCGCTGTCGGCCGCAGATGTTTCCGATTTCTGAGCAGCGGTCGATGACGCAGCAGCAGCGTCTTTGGACGTTTTGGC
>CAVDVT010000399.1:0-2005 GCA_963612415.1 bacterium
CTTTTATACTTTTTATAAAGGAAAACTTCCCGACAATGGCGTCGGCAGGTGCGGCTGACCCGGCGGGAAACGGAGTAGGAGAGGAAATTATCATGTCTACGACCACAAACTTCTGGGAGCTGCTGCAACAACGGCAGGACGACTTGACAAAGTCGGGCCGTGCGGTGGCGGACTACCTGATCCACCACGCAGACGAGGCGCAGTATCTTTCCATTTCCTCCTTGGCAAGGGAATGCAAAGTGGCAGAGGCAACGGTCTTCCGTTTCTGCCGTGCCCTTGGGTTTGAAGGCTACCACGAAATGCGCATTGCGCTGGCACAGGCTAACGCCACCGGTGCGCTGGTCAACCAGCAGGAACCGGAGCCGGGTGCCACCACGGCAAGCCTGTGCGAACACGCCAGTGCGCTGTTCCTCACAGCCATCAACGGCACCCAGAACTCTCTCTCCCCGGAAGCGGTGGAACAGGCCGTGGACCTGATCCGGGCTGCGCGGCAGGTGTTCTGCCTGGGCCAGGGCGGCAGCATGCTGCTGGCAAATGATATCTGTGCCCGCTTTTCCAGCCTTTCCAACAAGTTCCGCACAGCAGGTGACAGTCACCTGCAGATCTTGGCGGCCAGTCTGATGGGGCCGGAGGATGTGGTGCTGTTCATCTCCTACTCGGGTGCCACCCGCGATATGCTGGAGACCCTGCGCACCGCCAAGGAATCCGGCGCCAAGATCATCCTGCTGACCCACTATGAAGATTCCCCCGGCGCGGCGCTGGCCGATGTGGTGCTGCGCTGCGGCGCACAGGAAAGCCCGCTGGACTCGGGCAGTATCCCCATCAAGGTGGCAGTGCTTTATGTTGGCGAGGTGCTTCTGCTCCGCTATATGCTGGACGACCCGGAAAAGACCAACGAGGCGCAGGACCGCACCAGTGAGGCCGTTGCCATCAAACTGATCTGAATCAGAGCAAGCAAAAAGGACAGCGCAGTGCTGTCCTTTTTGCATACATATGAGATCTTCAGAAAAGTCGGAGCGTTTCATCGGAAAACTGCTTCTGGTAATAGACCACCTTCCACCGGATGCTTTCGGGAGCAGCAGGTACAAAGTGCATCGCGGCAAAGGCGGTGCGGACATTGCCTTGGTTGCTTCCGCTCATAAAAACGGCGGTCGGCCCATCGGCTCCGCCAATAATGGCAATGGAGCCGTCCTCTGTTGGAGCATCGCTTTTCCGGACAGGCTGGTCGCTGCGGGCGCAGTCGTTCACCTGCACCCAGCCGGTGGTCACAGCAGGGGTCAGAGTGTAGTCCATCTGCACGGTCTCCCGGGGCCACTCCATGGGCGGGCCCATGCGCGGGAATTCACGTTCCGGCAGGCTGGTCTGCTTCAGCTCTTTGACAGTCAGCGTACAGGGTACTCCTGTGATGGGGTGGGAAAATGTAATGACCTTTCCGGGTTCTGCGGTAAACCGCACGGCTTCGGCAGGCTGCTCCCGCTGAACAAAGGTCAGGGTCAGGCTGGTGATGTGAGCAGGCCTGCGTCTGGTCGCCCAAGGAAAGCTCCACTGCCGGAGTTCCCAGCCCTGTTCCGGGTCCAGCCCATAGTGCTTTACGATGTCCCGTGCAGCCTGTTCACCGCTGCAGACGACTTCATCTTCGGAGCGGAGAGGATTATAATATTCCCCGGCACCGCGGCTGAACTCCACCGTTTTTCCGTTGATCGTCACCTTGGGCAGATAGTCGAAGGACGCAAATGGATTTTCCGCTTCGATCTGCTCCGCAATTTCAAGGGAGTCTTCGTCCACCTCGACACCCTCATAAGCGGCCCACTTCTGGTAATGCGCTTCGATATCCTCACGCTCTACCCGGCGGCAGAGGTCCAGCACCAGGCCCTTGCCGCAGAGATACACCGCCGGGATGACCCAGTGCTGTCCGCCCCAGTCCGAAACAGCTCCGCAGGGCACTTCCTGGCCCGGGCGGCCCCGGTGGGCGCGGTGGCAGCCCAGATTGTCCTCAAAATAAACC